>CAJOGS010000062.1:8912-10947 GCA_905234045.1 uncultured Selenomonadaceae bacterium
AAAATTTGCAGATTTAACGCCGCGATTTAATAAACCGCCGTGTTTTTCAAGTTCTTCGTTTAAAAGTTGCGCTAAACGTTGTCCGCCGTAATTTGCATTGCTGTAAAAAGTTTCCATACCGTGCGACGCGGGATTTGTAAATGCGTTGCAGTGAATGGAAATGAATAAGTCGGCTTGCGGAGGAATTTTATCAACGCGGGCTTGAAGTTCTTGAGTGTTTGAGGCATTCGGCGACGCAACGTCAATATCTGTGCGGCGCGTCATAACAACTTGCATACCTTCATCTTTCAAAATTTTTTCAGTCTTCAACGCAACTGCAAGCGTTACAGACTTTTCGGTTGTGCCGTAAGTTCCGACCGCGCCGGTATCGCTCCCGCCGTGTCCGGGATCTATTACAACAACTTTATCTTCGACTGAAAAATTTTCTTTGGATTTGCCGTAATTCAACGAACTTTTAGAAACGTCGATAACCACGCAAGCGGATTTTTTTTCAGAGCGATTGGCGGGCGTTACAGAAATTTTGCAATCCTCGTTGCTAATCGGACATTCAAACGCAACTCTTGTTACCGTGCGTCTTTTGTCCATTCCTTTAACGTTAATCTGCTTGATTAATTCGGTATTTTCAATTTTCGTGCCGGAAATTTTGCTGATTCTGCCCGGCACGGTATTGTCCATTGTGATTGAAAGTAAATTTCCCATTGTGCTTGCAGTAACGTCTTCTTTTTTCAAATTGCCGCTGTAGGAAATTTCAATTCTCAAAATTTCGTCGGTAACATCGTAAGCCTTAATATTAGTTATTTCAGCTTTAGATTTTGCCGCCGCCGTGCCGAAAATTGCAAGCGTCAACACCATTAACAAACTTAAACAGGTATAAAATTTTTTAAGCAATATCGTCACTCCAATTCTTTCAAAAGTTGCCTTGCTTCGTCAAGTGCGGCATTTGTTTTATCTTCATCACGGAAAATTTTTAATGTCAATTTATCATTTTCGGCGGCGTCTTCAGGTAAAAAATTTGTCGGTACTACAATTTCGCCGAAATAATTTTCTTCGTCAATTTGCAAAACTGCTTCCGCCGTGCCGTCGTTAATTTCCTTGATTAAAAATTTGCCGTCGTCCTCGCAAAAAATTTCTATCCTCAAATAGTCGCCTTCGTCCACTTCTTCAGGCAAAAAATTTGTCGGTATGACGAACTCGCCGGAATAATCTTCTTCATCGCCTTCTTCGCCTTCGTCAATCAATAAGACTGCCTCCGCCGTTTCGTCTTCAAGTTCCTCAATTCTGTCAAGGTAAACGCTTATTTCTTTCCGGATTTTTTCTTTTCCGCTAACCATTGTTCTACCCAATCCTCCTCAATTTCAGGTGTTACTGAAAAATTTTTGCCGTTGCTTTCAATTACAACCGTGCCGTTTTTCCACGTCCAGAAAATATTTTCTGACTTTATGCCTTGCGCCAAATAATTTTCAAGCGGTTCTTTGTGCGGGTGTCCATATGTATTGCCGCCGCGCTTGTCGGTTGGTTCACCGGCTGAAATTAAAACGTACGTTGGATTAACAGTCTTCAAAAAGTTTTCAGTTGACGCGGTATAACTGCCGTGATGACCGGCTTTCAAAATGTTGCACTGGATATTTTTTGCGTCGTTATCTGCCCAAATGTTACTTTCAACAATTTTTTCGGCGTCGCCCGTGAACATTATTGAAAATTTTTTGTAAACCAGTCTGCCGACAACAGATTCATTATTCGGATCGGTTTTTTGTTTGCCGTTGTTTACGGCGTCAACCAACTCTTTTGTCGGGTACAAAACATTAAAAGTTACGCCGTCGCCGAAGTCCAAAACGTCGCCGACTTTCAACGAGGTATGTTTAATTTTTTGGCTTTTCAGTTCCTTCATATAGTTAATATAAAGTTTGTTCGTCGAGGCAATGCCGTTATCGCAAACTTCCTTGACGGTGTATTTGCTGTCTTTGAGAATTTTTTCAATTCCGCCAATATGGTCTGCATGCGGGTGCGTCAAAATAATTTTGTCAAAAGTCGTTAC
>CAJOGS010000063.1 GCA_905234045.1 uncultured Selenomonadaceae bacterium
TGATCGACCTGAAGACCGGGCACACCTACATCACCAGCCAGAACCACGGCTACGCCGTGGTGTCGGGCAGCCTGCCCGTGGGCGAGGTGCGCTTCAAAAACGCCAACGACGACACCTGCGAGGGCGTGGATTATCCCGAATACAACGCCTTCTCCGTGCAGTTCCACCCCGAGGCCTGCGCGGGGCCGAGGGATACCAGCGTGCTGTTTGATCGGTTCGTAGAGATGATGAAAAAAGGGAATAGGGATTAGAGACTAAGGAAGAGGGATTAGTTTTAATTATTTTTTTCAGATTGTGGACGAAAATTTTTCCCTTGTATTCTGCAAAAATTTTGGCGGCGTCAACTTCAAAAATTTCATCGCCGACTTTTACAAAATTTTCGACAATCGCCAAAGATTCGGCGGCAAAAATTTTTTCGTAGTCAGTTTCAGAAATCGGCGGCACTTCCAAAACATCAGCAGTATTTTCAACCGTGAAATCGCCAAAAAGATTTTCTTCGGCGTCGTAAATTTCGTGAATACGCTTTTTTGCAACTTTCAAGGCGTAACGGCTGCAAAATTCATCTACGCGGCTTAAATTCGGCAAAATTTTAAAATCTTGCGCCACAAAATTTATATTAGGCACGTCGCAGACAATCTGCGCCAATTTTTTACTAATTTTCGCAGTTTCTGAATTATTTTGCACAGACTCACGAATTTTTTTGCCGGAAATTTTTTCGCTGTTTTCCAAAATATTTTCCAGCGTCCCGAATTCCTGCAAAAGTTTTTTCGCAGTTTTTTCGCCAATTCCAAAAATACCCGGAATATTATCTGAACTGTCGCCGCTCAAGCCTTTGTAATCGACAAGCCGCGCCGGTTCAAATCCAAATTCGGCGGTAAATTTTTCGGTGTCGTAAATTTCCAAATTTGTATTTCTTGCGAAAAGTACGCGGGTATTTTCGTTAATCAGTTGGAAAGCGTCACGATCGCCCGTCACAATGTCAACAGAAAAATCTTTCGACGCCTGCGCCGCCAATGTGCCGATAATGTCATCAGCCTCGTAATTCGGCGCGGACAAAGTTTTTATCCCCATAACTTCAGCGAACTCTTCAAGCATTGCCATTTGTGAAATTAATTCGTCAGGCGTCTTTTCACGTCCGCCCTTGTATTCTGAAAAAATTTCCGTGCGAAAAGTTTTTCTTGAAGTGTCCAACGCAATAGCCGCGTATGTCGGATTAAATTCGCGCAGGAGTTTTACAATAATATTTGCAAATCCCGTAATTGCGCCCGTCGGTTCACCGCTCGGCGCGGTTAAATTCGGCATTGCGTAAAACGAACGATAAAAAATACTGCTGCCGTCAATAACTACAAATTTTTCCATTTTAAGCCTTCACACTTTCGACAGATTTTTTATCTTTGGACTTCTTGTCTTTAGATTTTTTGTCTTTGGATTTTTTATCTTTCTTGGACTTTTTATCTTTCTTGTCTTTCTTATCGACAGATTTTTTGTCGTCAGATTTAATTTCGTCAGATTTTTTGTCGTCAGATTTAATTTCGTCAGATTTTTTGTCGTCGGTTTTAATTTCGTCAGATTTTTTGTCGTCGGTTTTAATTTCGTCAGATTTTTTGTCGTCAGATTTAATTTCGTCAGTTTTAATTTTGTCTTCAGGTTTAATTTCGTCAGTTTTAATTTTGTCTTCAGGTTTAATTTCAGTCGGTTTATCAGGTTTCGGCTTGTCTATAGGATTGTTGGCTGTGTAGAATTTAAAAATTTTGCCGTCTTCAGGTTTATCTGAAATATTTTGGAGACCGCCGTCAATGTTCAATAAAACAATGGCGTCATCAGCATTGCAATAAATTTGATCTTTCTTTAAAATTCCCGTAACTGTGCCGTACTTCGTTTTTAAAGTAGATTCGCCTTCGCGCCATTCCAATTTCGTCCTCAACGCCATTGCAATGGGAACTACAGGCAAATAATTTATATTGTCACGAATTACCGCCTTTGCCAAAAAATCTTTGCCGTTGACTTGGATATTTTCAACACGTCTGCCGTTGACTTCGATATTATAGGGCTTGCCTATAGTTGTAGGTTGTCCGTCGGACGCCTGAATTTTTTCCTCAATATTAGCGTCACTTTCAAAAGGTGCGACGCCGTAAGGTTTAAGCCAATTATTTACATACGCCACATCGATACTTTGCCAGCCGTAACCGTCGGGATAAATATAATAAACAACGCTGCCGTCTTCGATTTTTTCAACTACAACGCGGTTATAAGTTATTTCAACCGGCGTTCCGACATCAACCCTGCTGTAAAGGTCTTCAACGTCTTTTTCAAGCATACGAATACAACCGTTTGAAACGTAACCGCCGATACTGTCAGGGCGGTTAGTGCCGTGAATACCATAATTGCCGCGAATTTGCATCCAGCGATAACCGAGCGGATTACCGGGACCTGAAGAAATGCTGTATTCAGGATCAGAAGGATCTGTCCACGTCGGATTAACGACTTTTTCTAAAATTTTAAAATATCCGACAGGCGTCGGCGTGTAAGTTTTGCCCAATCCCAACGGGTACATTGCAACTTTTTTATTATTTTCGTAATAAGTCAGTAAACGACTTGCGGAATTTATAATAATTCGCTTTTCGGTTGCCGCCTCAACATTCGCCGCCCCAAACATAACTGTCAGACTTAGTAAACTCGCCGCCACTTTATTAAAAATTTTCAAAATTAGCACTGCCTTTCAAAAAAATTTCGTGTATTATAACATATCAGCAGACAAAGTTAAAAATTTTTTGCAGGATTAAGCGGCGGCAAAAAAGAATTTCATAACCGTAATTAAGGCGTGTTTTATTAGTTATTAGTTATTAGTGGTTAGTAAAAAAACTGTGCAACCTTTGCAATTTTTTTCTACGTATTTTCTTTTGTAAAGAAAGATAAATTTAAATAGAAAAATTATATTAGTCAACAGAACCTAAACAAAACCTAAATGAAGGTGAAAATTTAGTGGATAAAATTTTAAAATCTGAACTTGAAACGGCGTTGGAAATGTGCGACGATTTAACCTACGCAGAGGAAGTTGAAACCGTCGGCAATTCGTTTTTTGATAGGTTATATTTCGGCACGAGAATTTTAATTTTGGCGGAAAAATTCGGCGATGAAATTTTAATTGCGGGAAATATGATTTTGAATATGGCGGCGGCGAAGGCTGAAATTTTTATTGCATATTCAAACGAAAAAAATTTGACGCCCAAAATTAAAAACGCGCTGAAAATTTTGGGCGTTCCTGACGACAAAATTATTTTTACTCAAAATTTAAAGCAACTGATTTTAGATTTGCGCGCCAATATTATTTTCTGCGTCGATTACGATTCTGACAGTCATAAAAAAATTTCTGCCGAATTTGAAAAAGTTTTGGGCGAAATTCTGACTGAAAATCAAAATTATTTTCCTGAAGTTTACAAAAAACTTGCATACGCCACAGCTTTAAATGCGTCGCCTGATTTTTACGCGCCGAATTTATTATCAGTTAAGCGTCCAAAAATTGGCACTACCGACAATTATAATTTTGATTTAATTGACTGTGCAAATTATAATTGGGCGGAGCGCGTAAGATTTCCCGTGCCTGAATATTGCCGCGTTCCGTTGCTGAAAAAAAATCCATTGGCGGCGGCGATTTTTGCCTACAAGTCTAAAAAATTTCCTGCACTGCGAATTTTGAACTCTGATGAAATTTTTTTTGAAAGACGCACGGACAATCAAATTTTTACTGCGAAAGTTACGGCAAGCAGCGGCGCGGCTGAAAAAGTTTGCGATTTTAAAATTTTTGGCGAATGTTGGCAACCTGAAACTAATGACGCCAAAAAAATTTTGCGGATTGAATGGGCGGACGCCGTGCAAGTTCAGCAAATTAAAATTTACGGCAATATTTTTGATGAAACGTCGGCAAAAATTAAAATTCAATTATATTTAGAAAATCACATTGACAAGGCGGGCTTTTCTTTAGATAATATTCAAGTATTTGAAAAAAATTTGCCGCGTCACGGCAGCCCGCTGATTCTTGAGACGGAAAAAATTTTTGTGCGTAGCGCAGAAATTGAAGTTGTTGAGGGCGGCGCAGATTTCGGCATTTCTGAAATTGAAATGTTTTCAAATGTTGAGCCGCTTAGAAAAATTGCGCCGTTCATTAAATTGGCTGTCGGTAAAAATTTTTTCTATCGCTATGATGTCCCGTATGAACAGGAAAAAATTTCGCTGAATCTGTACAAATTTCACGTTGAAGAATCTGTCAGAATTACTGCCACTTCCAACGCTGAAAATATTTTAACTGAAATTTTCAGCGAAGATAACGAGATAATTTTAAATTTGGGCAATGTGAAGGAAATAATTTTGACGGCGGAAGTTGTCGGCAACCCCAATATTTATGACAAGGCAATTATCAGGCGCGTTGGCGATTTGGCGCAAATTCAGTTGAAAATTTTACAATGGCTTGATAAAATTAGTGGCTAGTAGTAAAACTACAAAAATACTCAACTAGAAATTGTCGGTAAAGTCTTGAGTGTTTATTTTTTATATTAAAATCTAGGGCGTTTTGAATAAATCGGTTTAAAAATATTTAAATTTACTTTTCTTTGTCCGAGCCACAAAAGCAAATGCTCTTATTCATCGCATTTGCAAGTAACAAAAGAAAAGGCGTCCAAACCGCCAGAGATTCAATCCTGAATCAATGGCAGCGGCGCACGTCCGTGTGCGCCGGGTTACCGTTATTTGCAAAGGTTACGATAAATGACTTTTCCAACAGACACTAATTTTTTACTTTACCAACATTCCCTACAAAACTATCACACTACAAAAGGAGCGCGTGTATGCAACTGCTCTATAATCTTGCGGCAATTTTGGTCGTAATAATAATAATTCCGATTTTTGCGATTCGTTCGATTCGTGAAAAAGGATTCGTTGAAAGAATAAAGCAAAGTTTGGGGATTTTTCCTAACGGCGCACTTGATCCTATAGCAAAGAAAAATTGCATTTGGGTACACGCGGCATCAGTCGGAGAAATTGTCGCTACAAGTCCGCTGATTAAAGAATTTCGCAGAGAATTTCCAAAATCGCCGATTTTAGTTTCGGTTGTCACAACTTCCGGCTATGAAATGGCTAACCGAATCATCAAGGACGCGGACAGTATAATTTATTTTCCGCTTGATTTGCCGTTCGTGGCGGCGTCGGTTATTCGGCGAATACACCCGCGCATTTTTTTGAATGTCGAAACTGAACTTTGGCCAAACTTTTTGAGAAATTGCCGCCAACTTCATATCCCTGTAATGATGGTGAACGGGCGCATTTCTGAAAAAAGTGTCCGCCGCTATAAATATATGTTTTCGATTTTAACCGATATGATTGGCACGGTTAAATTTTTTGCAATGCAATCGCAAATTGACGCCAATTATATTAAGGAACTCGGCGCGCCTGAAAATTTGGTTACAGTTACCGGCAACACGAAATTTGACCAAACTTATACTGACGTAACGCCGGAGGAAAAAGAAAAAATTCTTTCAGATATGGGCTTGAAAAACGCCGAAGGAATTTTTTTGGCGGGCAGTACTCATCGCGGCGAAGAAGATTATGTTTTGCAGGCTTTTAAAGCTGTAAGAGAAAATCATAAAAATGCACGGCTTGTAATTGCGCCGCGTGAACTTTTGCGGACGCGGGAAGTTATCAGCATTTGCTCTCGCGCAGGTTTCAAAGTCGGCACTCGTACCGAATTGCAGAAACGTCCGCCCGCTGATGAAGATATTATTATTCTTGACACAATCGGCGAACTTGGGCAAATTTACAGCATTGGCGATGTTATTTATGTCGGCGGCAGTTTGGTAACGCACGGCGGGCATAATATTTTGGAACCGGCGGCGCACGGTAAAGCAATTATTGTCGGAAATCATATGGAAAATTTCAAAGATACTCACGCGCTTTTCAAAAATCGCAACGCTTGTATCACCGTCAACAACGCGGACGAACTTGCTGAAGAAACCAAAAAACTTTTTGATAATCCTGCTCACAGAAAACAACTTGAAAACGAAACTTTAAAAATTGTTTTGGAAAATCGCGGCGCGTCCAGAAAATCCGCCGTGCTTTTGCGAAAAGTTTTGACCTCTTACGAGGCTAAAGAAAGTGCCCGCCACCCGCGCACTACTCAAAAAATTGAAAATCTGCGGACATATTTTATTTATCTGATTCACAGTAAAGAATCTGACGGCTTGTTAATGACACTTGTAATGGGGATTTTTTACCTGTTTTCGCTTGTGTACGAACAACTTGTAAATATAAAATTGCTCGGCTATAAGACGGGAATTTTGGGCAAGGAAAAACTTGAATGTTTTGTTATCAGTTTGGGAAATATAACAGTCGGCGGCACGGGCAAAACTCCTACTGCTCAACGTTTGGCGCGTGATATTCGTGATATGGGCTATAAAGTCGTAATTCTCAATCGCGGTTATCGTTCAAAATGGCATGGCGAAGTCGGAATCGTTTCTGACGGAAAAAGTTTGCACATGGACGCGGCAGAAGCGGGCGATGAAGCATATATGTTGGCGAAACATTTGCCGAATGTTCCTGTTTTAATTGGAGCTGAACGCGCTGTTACGGGCAAATACGCCATTGAACATTTTGGCGCAGAAGTGGCGATTTTGGACGACGGCTATCAACATTGGCAACTTATACGCGATATGGATATTTTACTGGTTGACGCGGTTAATGTTTTCGGTAACGGGCATTTGTTGCCGCGCGGTACTCTTCGTGAATCAATGTCACATATCAGCCGCGCCGATGTTTGCTTAATTACGAAAGTTGACCAAGCAGAGGCGGGCGCGGGCGAATATATCCGCGAAACTGTTCACAAATACAACAGCGACGCAAAAATTGTTGAAAGTATTCATCAGCCGCGTTGCTTTATCCCGCTTGCAGAATGGTTTGTAGATTTATCAAGCGAAGGTATCAGCGTCGAAAGTATTTCAGGTGAAAAAATTGTGGCGGTTTCTGCCATTGGAAATCCTGCATCTTTTGAGCAAACTTTAAGAGATTTGGGCGCGGAAATTGTTGAAAGTATTCGTTATCCGGATCACCATGAATACACGGTTAAAGAAATGCAGGACGTTTTGCAACAGGCGGACGCACTCGGCGCAGAATCTATCGTCATTACCGAAAAAGACGCCGTGAAAATTCCTGCAGATTTTGCAAAGTCTAATTGGAATATTCCAATTTTGGTAATTTGTGTTGAGGTTAAATTTCAAGCAGGTGCTGATGAATTTCAAAACGAATTGCGCCGCCGCTTGAGTGAAAAACTCGGCACTCGCCATTAGGTAGTTGGGTAGTGTGATAGTGGTGTAGCTGATAGCCAATAGCTGATAGCCAGTAACCAGTAGCTATCAGCTAACCGCTAACTGCTACCCGCTACACCACTACCTGACTAACTATAAAATCTGTGAATCAAAAATGTTTAGGAGTTGATGTAATGATTAAGAAAATTTTTACACTTTTAATGATTCTTAGTTTAACGATTTTCGCAGAAGGTTGCGGCGGAAACGACGGCAACTCTACAAAAAATGATTCTGAAAACAAATTAGTCATTTATACTTCAATGAAAGAATCATTGATTGGCGGAATCATTGAAGGATTTAAAAAACAAAATCCCGGCGTAATTGTAGATTATCAATCTGCAGGCGCAGGAAAAATTATGGCTAAATTAGAGGCGGAACGCCAAAGCGGACAAATGTTGGCGGATATTATTTGGACAAGCGAAGTCCCCGATTTTTACGATATGAAAGAAAAAGGTATGCTTGAAAAATATCAGCCGTCTAATTTCAATGAAATTTTGAATCCGTTTGACGATTATGACGGCTCTTTCACTGCGGTACGTCTCGGCACTTTGGGCATTGTCATTAATACCGATAAAATTCAAACTGAACCGAAAGATTGGGAAGATATTGCAACTCAAGACATTTACAGAAATAAATTTGGAATTGCCGACCCTGCACTTTCCGGCACGGCTTTTATGAGCGTTGCACTTTTGGAAAAACAATTTGGTTGGGAATATCTTGAACGCCTTCAAGCTAACGGCGCAATTAAAAGTAAAGGTTCCGGCAGAGTTGTTGACGATACTGCAACAGGTGAATTAGTTGCTTGCTTGGGCGTCGATTACATTACCGCCGCAAAAATTGACAAAGGCGCAAGTTTAAAATTGGTTTATCCGAAAGAATTGTTAATGGTTCCAAGTCTCGTTGCAATTTTGAAAGACGGTAAAAATAAAGAAATTGCTAAAAAATTTGTAGATTATGTTGTTTCTCAAGAGGCTCAACAGATGGTAGCAGATTCGGGAACCGTTCCTGTTCGCACTGATGTTAAAATTCCTGAAAAATACAATTTGCCAACGCCGGAAATTGCCATTGAAAAGGGAATTAAAATTAATTATGCCGATGTTATGACAAAAAAAGAAGAACTCGTTCAAAGATTTTCCGAACTTTTTAAATAAGTGCTAAGGTCTGTTGAAAAATTCCAAAATCCACAAATTTTTTTAAATCCGCAAAGTGCGGCGGTATAGGGGCTAGAGTCTAAGGGCTAGAGTCTAAGGGCTAAAGACTAAGGGGCAGCTTTGCGGATTCTTTAAAAGCACTTTTTCTTTGGTACTTTCTCGGAAAAAAGAAAGTACATAAAAAAAAAAGAAAAAATTGTATTGTTCAACAGCACATAAATATCGTAAAAAAGGCGAAAGAAAATTTTCGCCTTTTTTATTTTTAAAACAAAAAAGCGACAGCCACGAATGACTGCCGCCAATTTTTATATTTGAAATTCAGTTATTAATAGTCTCCGTCGTCATATCCGCCGCCGTCATCGTAGCCGCCGTCATCATAACCGCCGCCGTCATCATAAC
>CAJOGS010000064.1:0-1722 GCA_905234045.1 uncultured Selenomonadaceae bacterium
ACGCCGCAGCGATTTGCGCATTCTATGATGCGGAAGGGAAGATGCTTCAGACCCGGCGGCTGGAACTGGAAGCCGGGACTCTGAATGCACTGGCGTTCGAGCCTCCGAAAGGAGCGGTCAACGCCAAGCTTTGCGTGTTGGATCCTGTGAATGGATGGAAGCCGCTCACTGAAGCAATGGAGCAAAGCATTTCATAAACAAGCCAAATGCGGTTCGTGGATTGTCACGGACCGTATTTGTTTTATCTTGTTGTTTTTCCTATTGTAAAAAATCGCGTGTTCTGCTATAATATATTCTCTAAAACTATGGATAATCCGGGAAAGGAGGACGTCGTATGGCCAAGCATCCGGATGAGAAAAAGCAGCAGTCCGCTGCCAATAAGATTCCCGCAGGTCTGACGCCGAACTCCAGACTGTTTTTGGCGTTTCTTGTGATCTTCGCCGTGGCCACACTACTGTTTTCTGACCGGCTCTGGCTGGCGGCGGCAGAGGGCGCGATCATCCTGGCCCTGGTGGTCTATTCGCTGCTCATGCGCCGATCCCAGCGGAAGAAGCTGCTGGCCTATGTGGAGAGCGTCACCTATGACACCGAGTCTGCCAAGAACAATACGCTGCAGAATTTTCCGCTGCCGGTGGCGGTGTTCCGTCCGGCGGACGCGCAGCTGATTTGGGCCAACCAGCATTTCTTTGAGCTCTGCGGCATCCGAAAGCCGTCGGTGGAGATGCACCTCACCGACGTTATGCCGGAGTTTAACAGCCGCTGGCTGCTGGAGGGCCACAGCCGCAGTCCGGAGCTGCTGGAGCACAACGACCGCAAGTATCAGATCCACGGCAACCTGGTTCAGCCCAAGGAAGGGCAGGGTACCTACATGGGCATTACCTACTGGGTGGACGTAACGGATTATGAGAACACCCGGCAGGAGTATCTGGACTCCAGACCCTGCATCGCGCTGTTCGTCATCGACAATTACGATGAGTTCTTCCGTGGCCTTTCGGACCGGAAACGGAGCGAAATGCGCGATACCATTGAAGATCTTTTGATCCAGTGGTGCGACGAGCTGCATGGCTTTTTCCGCCACTATGACCGTGACCGCTTCCTGCTGGTGTTTGAGGAGCGTTATCTGGAGCAGATGCGCACCGTCACGGCGGCGGATGCTTCTCGGGCAAGGATCCTACAAAGGTCGACCGTTCAGCTACCTACGCTGCAAGATATGTGGCTAAAAACATCGTTGCGGCAGGACTTGCCGACAAATGCGAAATTCAATTATCTTATGCAATAGGCGTGGCGCGTCCAATTTCTGTTTATGTTGAAACTTTTGGCACGGCTAAAGTTGACGAAAAATTAATTTCAAAACTCGTACAAGAAAATTTTGATTTACGCCCTGCAGGAATTATTAAAATGTTAGATTTACGCCGTCCGATTTACAAAAAAACTTCGGCTTACGGACATTTCGGCAGAAACGACGCAGATTTTACTTGGGAACGCACTGACAAAGCTGAACTTCTGCGCGAAAAAGCAGGTTTAAAATAATTAAATTTCAAAAATTTTACTCACAGTCAAAAAGGCTGTGCGTTTTTTTTGTTTAAATTTACTTTTATTTGCAGTTAATAACAAATAGATCTTTAGGGGTTGTTGGTAAATTATTTTTTTATATTGAACGAACTTTTTCTTTGTCTTGTCAAAATTACTAGGGCTTGTTGAAAAATTCCAAAATCCACAAAT
>CAJOGS010000064.1:1896-10755 GCA_905234045.1 uncultured Selenomonadaceae bacterium
TTCAACACGCCCTAGTAAAAGACATTTGCTAAAGGTTAGGTAATTCCAACTATCAAAATTTTTTAGTTGTTTCATTTTTTATTTTACCAACAGCCCCTACAAAAAATGTCTGAAGAAATTGATGAAAAATTTTTCGGCGATTATTGAATTTTTTTATTTGACACAGGGAATTTTAAGTTGACGTAACGGCAAAATTTGATTATTATTTGGCGGTTAGGAGGAATTACATTGGAAACTTTAAAAGGAATGGAACGCACTTATAATTGTGGCGAACTCCGCAAAACTGATGAAGAAAAAATTGTACAACTTGCCGGTTGGGTATCACGCAGACGCGATCACGGCGGTTTAATTTTTGTCGATATGAGAGACAGAAGCGGCATTGTTCAGATTGTATTTGACGCGGCAGAAATTGGCGCGGAATTTTCAAAGGCTGAAACTTTACGCAATGAATTTGTAATTGGCGTACGCGGCAAAGTCCGCGCGCGCAGTGCTGACACTGTAAATCCCAAAATGGAAACTGGCGAAATTGAAGTAGTCGTCAATGAACTTAGAATTTTGAACAAGGCGAAAACTCCGCCTTTCTACATTCAAGACGGCGTTGACGTTGATGAAAATGTTCGTTTGCGTTATCGCTATTTGGATTTACGCCGCCCCGAAATGCAACAAAATATTATGTTGCGTCATCGTGTAACTAAAATTATGCGCGATTATCTGGACGAAAACGGCTTTTTGGAAATTGAAACACCGATGCTTTGCAAGAGTACACCTGAAGGCGCAAGAGATTTTCTCGTTCCCAGCCGCTTAAATCCGGGACAATTTTACGCCTTGCCGCAGTCTCCGCAAATTTTCAAGCAGTTGTTAATGGTTTCCGGCTTTGAAAAATATTTCCAGATTGTTCGCTGTTTCCGTGATGAAGATTTGCGCGCAGATCGTCAGCCGGAATTTACTCAACTTGATATTGAAACTTCGTTCTTGAATCAAGAAACGATTTTAACTTTAATGGAAGGCTTGGTTAAAAAGATTTTTGAAACGACGCTGAATGTTGAAGTTAAGACGCCGTTTTTGAGAATGAGTTGGGACGAAGCTATGGAACGTTTCGGCAGTGACAAGCCCGACCTTCGTTTCGGTATGGAACTCAAAGATATTTCTGAATTTGTCAAAGGCTCGGACTTCAAAGTTTTCAACAGCGTTTTAGAAAACGGCGGACAAGTCAAAGTTATCAACGTCGAAGGTTATGCAGATATTCCGCGCCGCGAGCTTGATGATTTGGTTGAATACTGCAAGATTTACGGCGCAAAAGGTATGGCGTGGATTCAATACACTGCCGAAGGCGTCAAATCTCCTTTCAAGAAATTTTACAGTGATGAAACTTTTGAACAAATTAAAAATGCCGTCGGCGCAAAGACAGGCGATTTACTGTTAGTTGTCGGCGATAAATCTTCAGTCGTCGCTCAAACTTTGGGCGAACTTCGCCTTGAAATGGCACGCCGCCGCAATTTGATTGACGCAAATAAACTTTGTTTCTTGTGGGTAGTCGATTTCCCAATGTTTGAATATGTTGAGGAAGATAAACGCTACAAGGCAATGCATCACCCGTTTACCGCGCCGCGTGAAGAAGACATTGAATTTTTATTGACTGCGCCGGAAAAAGTCAAGGCTAATGCTTATGACATTGTTTTGAACGGCGTTGAAGTCGGCGGCGGCAGCTTGAGAATTTATCAAAGTGATTTGCAAGAAAAAGTTTTCGAGGCTATCGGCTTGACACACGAAGAGGCACATCAAAAATTCGGTTTCTTAATGGACGCCTTTGAATATGGCACACCTCCACACGGCGGCATTGCGTTCGGTCTTGACAGACTTGTTATGTTAATGGCGCAAAGAAAATCAATTCGTGACGTTATCGCCTTCCCGAAAACTCAAAGTGCTATTGATCCGATGAGCCACGCGCCAAGTGAAGTTGACGATAAACAACTGCGCGAACTCTACATTAAAACTACCGTAAAAAAAGCTAACTAGATGGCTAGTGGTTAGGGGCTATTTAATAATTCTGGTTTAAATTTTTTTATTTTTAGTGTTACTTTTCTTTTTTAAAGAAAAGTAACAAAAGAAAATTAGTACAAAAATTTGCAAGCGTTGCGTTGTTTTGACTTTACCAACAAATTACTATTAGCGGTCAGGAGGGAATAATTATGAGTAACAATCAACAATATGTTGTTATGCGGTCGCCGAAAAGTTTGGGAATTGGTTTAATTTTAACATTCTTTTTCGGCCCGATAGGTTTATTCTATGCAACAATCAGCGGTGCGATTATTATGCTCATTATTGACGCAATTTTTGCAGTCATCGGATTCCTTACACTTGGTTACAGCCTTATTGTTACCGCGCCGCTTGTCAACTTAGCTTGTATGGTTTGGGCGTACGTGAAAATTAACAGTTACAATAAAGCATTAATTGACGGCGCGTTAAAAATTTAATCTTGTTTAAAATAAAAAAAGCTCCGACTGATTCAGCCGGAGTTATTTTTTTACTGGTTATAGATTATTTTGCAAACATTACGGTATAAACTTTACCTTTGAGTCCGTCGCCGACATTTACACTAACTTTGACATCTTTGTTTGACGCAGTTTTCATAGCTGCTTCTTCAAGTCCTTCTTTGTAAGTGGCGTTAATTTGAAGTACGGCAACAGATGATTTAAAGAATTTTTCTGCACTTTCTTTGTTGTCGGCAATTAGCAAAAAACTTGAAATCCCGCCTTTTACATTCGTAGTAATGAAAACATCATTTTCGCCTTTCAATCCTTCAATTTTAGCACTGAAAACGGCTCCGCCGTTAAGTTCATCAACTTGTTTCAACTCTGCAATTTTAAAACCTAAATTTTTTGACACATTGTTAAATTCTTGTACAAAAGTATTTTCGTCTTTGTCGTAAATGGCTTGAGCGTTTGCGGAAACTTGACCAAACGAGAAAATTAATACTGCTATTAATATTAAAGCAAAATTTTTCAACATAATTAAAAGTTCCTTTCAGTAAGTGTATCCTTTTTTCGTTGTCTCTAAATTATTATATGCACGAGTTGCAAAATTATGACAACTTAAAAAAATTTTTTACAGATTAATTTTTCGCCACTCTAAATTTAAATCGTGCGTGATGATTATCAACGTGCGATTTTTTTTATTGGCGTCCTCAACAAGTGCGGCGATTAAATTTTCGGCAATATTTTTATCAAGTCCCGCCGTCGGTTCGTCCAAAATTAAAACGTCGGGATTTTTCGCAAGAGCCAACGCAATTTGAAGGCGTGCGCGTTCACCGCCTGAAAGTTTGGCAGCGTCTTCGCCAATTTCTGTATCAATTTCAAAATTTTCAAGTCGGCAAATTTTCAGCGCGTTCAAAATTTCGGCGTCTGAAATATTTTCGCAAAAAATTTCAAAATTATATCTGATTGACTGCGAAAAAATATAATTCGTCGAAGTGGCGGCGGCAACTTTACCGCTTGTCAAAATTTCGCCGCTGTCAGGTTCAAAAAGTTTCATCATCAAATATAACAGCGTAGTTTTTCCCGCGCCGCTTTCACCGACAATTAAAATTTTTTCGCCGTGTTCAATCTGCAGATTAAAATTTTTGAAAATCTGAAAATCATAACCGAAATTTACATTGCGAAATTCAACCGCAAAATCTGTTGAAGTCTCGGCAATTTTTATTTTTGAATCAGAAAATTGAACGCCGCGCATTTTTTTGTAACTTAAAATCGCAGTTGATACGGCTGAAAAAATTTCCAACGTCGCAAGCAGAATCAACGCCCAAACAGTCATTTCAATTCTGTCTGCAACTTCGCAGATTTTAAATAAAATCAAACAATTTCCCGCCGCTGTGAAAATTTTTATAAATGTGTCGAAATAAATTTGGCGCGTTTGAATTTTTAACTGCGAATCGCCAAAAATTTCGGCAGTGCGATTTAAAATTTTTAGCGCAGGTTTTACGCCGTAAATTCGCAGTTCGTCCCTTGCGTCGTTGAAATCTAAAAGTTTTGCGCGGTAGTTTGAATCGTTCGCAGTTTCAATTTTAAATTTCAGCGAAAAAATTATTACTGCAAAAAAAATCGCAGGTAAAATTACTGCGAAAAATCCAATTTGCAAAATCAAAAAATATGTCAGCAGGATTGTAACAAGTGCGGAGGTTGACAGCGGCAAAACTGCACGCGGCAAAAAATCTTTCAGCAAATCCGCAGTGATAATTAATTCGTGCAAGATTGAACCTTCTGCAGATTTTCCGCTTTTCAGCGGCAATTTTGATGCCGCATTTTTGAAAATTTTTTCGCGCAGGTCGTCCAGAAATTTGAAAATTACTTTGTGCGTTAAAAATCTGTCGGCATAACGCAAAACTGCGCGAGAAATTCCGGCGGTACGAACTAAAGTTATTCCGACTGATAACGCACTAAGCGGCGGTTGCAACGCGGCTGAAGCGATTAGCCACGCGGCGGACGCCATTAACAAAATTTCTGAAAACGCGGCTGAAACATTCGCCGCCATTGTGGGCAAAAATTTTTTTAGCATAGACAAAGCCGCCTTTTTGGTAGTAAAATTATTTTTGAAGGAGCTGATTAATTTGGCGGACGAAAATAAAACCGAAAAAATTTCAAGCGATACACAATTTGAAAATGCGCGTTTTGACGTTTCGTCACTCGACGAAGTGAAAGACGAAAACGGCAACGGCGTTTTTCATATGCGAACGAAAACTAAATGGATCGCCGCAATTTCAACGATAATGCTTTTATTGACGGCGGTACTGATTTACATAACGATTGAGTATGAATTTGGCGCGGAAATGTGGCAGGTAGCAATTTGGGGATTGTGCGGCATAGTTGCAATATACTCCACTTTCAAAAAATCGCTCGCCGCGCTGATGTTTAACTTAGTTTTATTTTTTGGCGTGTCGCTGATACCGGCGTGGCAAATGGGTTATCAGTATTTTCGCCCAATCATTGATAAAATACTAAAGTAGTTGGTAGTAGATAGTTGAGTAGTTTGATAGTTGGATAGCAATTTACTACAACACTACCGAACTATCACACTATCCAACTACTTTTGCTTCGGAAAAAAGAAAGTACATTTAAATAAGAAAAAAATTTTAAATCAGACAAAGAAAAGTAAGTTTAAATATAAAAAAATTTACAAATATAAATGTTTGAAAACAGATTTATTCAAAAATCCCTAATCACTAACAACTAACAACTACCCGCTACTGACGAGTGCAAAGTTTTACAACGATTCTTTCCAGCGTTTCGACACCTGCGCGCCCTGTTTTAAAATAAAAATCAGCGTCAGCAATTTCAACAAAAATTTTTTCCAAAAGTTTCGTCGAATAAGTCGGGACAACTTTCTCAAATTTTTTGGCAATGAACGGGTGCATTTCCAATTTTTTTGCAAGTTCATCGCCGCGAATTTTATTTTTGAGATAAAATTTTGCAAGCAATAATTGGCGGACGTGGCGACTTAAAACCGTGATAACAAGCACAAAATTATTTAAATTTCGCATTTGAGTTCGCAAAATTTGCACGGCATTTTTAGTTTTCCGTGCGTCAATGGCGTCAGTAATAGCAAAATTTGAAACTTCCGGCATTTCAAGCAAATTTCGCTGTAAATCTTCAAGCGTTATTTCTCTGCCCTTGACATTCAGCGAAATTTTTTCAAATTCATTTTCCAGATACCAAATTGAAATTTCCGGCAATACGCCGATTCTTTCAGAAAAATATCTGCGTGCGTCGAAAGTTATAATTTTGCCGATTGATTTCAGTTTGTCATCAAGCCAACTGTCAAGCTGCCACGATTTCAGCGGTTCCGCCTCTAAAACTTCGCCAACTTTTGAAACAATTTTATAAAGTTTTTTTCGTTTGTCGGCACTTTTCGCAGTGAAAATTACGTAATTTGTATCAAGCATATTTTCCAAAACTTTTTCAAGGCGTTCAGATTTATTTTCCGCGCTGAAAAACGGCGCATTTTTAACAAGTACAACATTTTTTGGATTGAAAAAAGGCGCGCTGTCAATCGTGCTGACAATTTCAGAAATTGGAATTTTTTCATTGCAATCAATTTTCACAACGTCGGATTTTTCGACTTGCAATTTTTGAAAAATTTTATCCCGCGCCTTGTCAATGTAAAAAGTTTCTTCGCCGCTCAATAAATACACATGCTTAATTTTTATATTAAGCATTTTCATAAAATCTTTATAGTTCAAATTATCACTTCCAAAGGAGATATTCAAATGATTTACAGAGACGCTTGGGCAGAAATTAATTTATCTGCAATTCGTCATAATCTTACCGAAATTCGCCGCCATATTCAACCTGCGGCGAAACTTTGCGCGGTCGTCAAGGCAAATTCTTATGGTCATGGCGCGGTTGAAGTTTCAAAAGTCGCCGTTGAATGTGGCGCAGATTTTTTGGCGGTTGCAACTGTTGAAGAGGGCTTGCAACTTCGGCGCGCAGGTTTTACTTTGCCGATTTTAATTTTGGGCTTGATACCTTACGACGCCGCAGAAATTGCAGTTGAAAATAAAATTACTGCAACAGTTTCAGATTTTGAATTGGCTGAAAAAATTTCCGCCGCTGCCGTTAAATTCGACACGCAGGCGAAAATTCATTTAAAAATTGAAACGGGTATGGGCAGAATTGGAATTTATCCCGATGACGCGGTAGAAATTGCAGAAAAAATTTCCAAATTGCCGAACGTCGAAATTGAAGGCGTTTTCAGTCATTTTGCGGACGCTGATTCAGCCGACAAAACTTTTACACTTCAGCAGTTGGAGACTTTTAAAAATACCTGCGAAAAAATTTCTGAACGCGGCATTAAAATTAAAATTCGCCACATTGCAGAATCAGCCGCAATTTTGGAAATTCCCGCCGCTCATCTTGATATGGTGCGTTCCGGAATTATAACTTACGGCTTGTACCCTTCGGACGAAGTGAAGCATACCATTGAACTGCAACCGGCTATGAAACTGCTTGCAAAAATTGCGTTTATCAAAGAAATTTCAGCCGGTACTTCGATTGGTTACGGCAGGGAATATATCGCCGAGAAGGCGGCTAAAATTGCCACCGTGCCGCTCGGATATGCCGACGGGTATATAAGAGCATACAAAGGCTTTCACGTCGAAATTAACGGCAAATTTGCGCCTGTGGTGGGGCGTGTATGTATGGATCAGTTTATGGTTGACGTGTCAGAAATTCCGAATGTCAAAATTGGCGACGAAGTTATTTTATTCGGCAGTGAAAAAATTTCTGCCGATGAAGCCGCCCGCCATTTGAAAACTATCAACTATGAAATTACTTGCCTTGTTTCTGACAGGGTACAGCGTATTTTTAAAAATTAAATAATTTTTTCAGTGGCAACCTCGCGCAGGTTGTCATTTTTTTTGAATAAATATATTTTTTCCAGTGTCTGTTGGAAAATTAATTTAGTGCAACCTGTGCAATTTTTTTACTTTCTTTTGTTACTTTTCTTTTAAAAAGAAAAGTAATTTTAAAAAATAAAATCACACCAAAATATTCAACACGCCCTAAGCAGTTAAGCCGCCGTCAACTGTCAAAATTGCGCCCGTTATAAAACTTGCTTTTTCTGACGCCAAAAAATTTATTGTCTCTGCAACTTCTTCAGCCTTGCCGATTCTCCCCATTGGATAAAGTTTTTCCAAGTCTTCGACGGTTTCGCCGGAAATTTTTAATTGATTGACGGTTAAAGGCGTCAAAATATCCGCCGGCGCAACGCAATTTACACGAACTCCAAAACTTGCCAATTCCAACGCCAATGATTTTGTAAACGCTACAACCGCGCCTTTGCTTGCCGCGTACAATGCACAAAAATAATTTCCTCTGATTCCCGCATCGCTTGCAACATTCACAATACAGCCGCGCCTTTTTATAATTTCGTCCGCCGCCGCCTTGCTCAAAAAAAATGTGCCTTTCACATTCGTATTAAAAATTTCGTCAAATTGATTTTCCGTAACTTGCGAAATTGCACCTTCAGTATAAATTCCCGCGCAGTTTATCAAAATATCGACGCCGCCAAAAATTTTTACAGTCTCTGAAATAATTTTTTCGCAGTCGCCAACTTTTGAAACGTCAGCAGAAATAAATTTAAAATTCCCGCGCAGTTCAGATTTAATATTTTCAAATTTCGCCAAACTTCGCCCGACCAATACGCAATTATAATTTTGTTCAAGAAAATTTTTCGCCGTCGCCAAACCAATTCCGGAAGTGCCGCCTGTTATTATTATAGTTTTCACATTTTTCCTCCAAATAAAATTTTGACTAGTATAACTTATTTTGTTAAAATCTTAAAGGAATTTTTTTATATTTGGCGTAATGTAAAAAAAATATGAAATTTATCTGTAAAAGGAGCGTTTTAAAGTGCAAATTCTAAACGCAGAAAATCGGGATTGGAAAGAATTATTTTTAGCATATAAAGCACCAATTATTATTTCAACATTGCTTTTAATTGCCGGCGCAACAACTGCGGCGGTGTCAGATTCAATAGCTGACAGCGATAAAATTGTTTCAGGCGTAAATTTTGAGGGAATACCTCTCAGCGGAATGAACGAAACAGCCGCAAAAAATTTCCTGAAAACTGAAGCCGCAAAAAAAATGCAGCCGCTTACTTTCCAATACGGCGAAAAACAATTTACAATCAATCCGACTGAAATCGGCTGGACGCCACAAATTGATAAAGCCGTTGCAGAGGCGCAAAGTTACGGGCGCGGCGGTACTTTCCTGCAAAATCTTACAAATCAATTTAACGCCATGACAACTAAGCCGGAAATTATTTTGACTGCAAATTTTGATGAAAATCTTTTTTTTGATGAAAAAA
>CAJOGS010000065.1 GCA_905234045.1 uncultured Selenomonadaceae bacterium
ATGAATCTAATCCTCATATCCATATTGGCATTGTTCCTGTTACTTCGGACGGGCGTCTTTCTGCTCGTGATGTTTTTAATCCTATTTCTCTTGAAAAATTACAAACTGACTTTCATAATTCCGTTTCTTCCCATTACGGGCTTGAGCGTGGTGAATCCCATTCAAAGTACTATTTAGAACTCAACAAATTTAAGGTTCAAAATGCTCAGAATTTACTTCAGCAATTCTCCAGTGATTTAGACACTGCTAACCTTAATCAAGAAAAAATTGAGCAAATCAATAAATCTGCACATTACGCAACCTCCGGCATTATTTTTACTTCAAAAGATAAAGAAAATGTAGAATTGCCTACTTCTGATTTTCTTCTTTTACGACAACTTGCAGAAAACGGCGTTAAGGCTACTTCATCTCTTAATCTTCTTCAGCATCAAATTCAAACTCAAAAGCAGGAAAAATTAAAAGCGTTGTCTGACTATGACCGTTTACTTCATCAGTTTCATCAGCTTGATGATCAGGCTAAACCGTATACTCAAATTCCGCCTTACTGGCGAAAAAATATTGATTCTGCCATTGATAATTGGCAAAAATTCTTCATTAACTATTGCCACGATGTTAATCGCGCTACCGTTCGTGTTTTCATTGCTACTCACGGCGATTTTTATAAAACCGCTAAAATTATGGAACCGCTTTTTGAAAATATCTCTGTTTTCTATTCCAAAAATTATGTTGAGCAGGTCATCGACGCCGCTATTAAACAGTTTCACTCTAATTCTAAGCCTTCTAACTCCCCGCTTTCGTGGAAACATCCTTCTCCAGCAGAAACTGACTTTACTCAAGCTGATTCTTCTGATGTTGTTTCCTTGCAACTTTCTAAAGTCCCTGATATTAACTGGGATATGATTAATTGGAGTTTGCTTTCAGAAATCGAAAAAGACGAAATTCAGCACAAAAAAATTTTCCGCAGTCTTTAATTTTTCTACTGAAAAAATGCAATTTCAATTTCAAAAATCACTCAAATTTTTTCGTTATATATCATATATACGCTCTAATATTTTTGCTCATATATTATTTTTCAAACTTCTTTGATAAGAATTCATAGACAGTAGAAAACGTTTGATTTTGGGTATTATATGCGCATTTAAAACGGGTTTAAATATATTTTCTCCGTGCTTTTTCCATTTTGTACCCGAATTCGGGTACATTTCTAAAAAAAGCAAAAAAATAAGATTTTGAGAGACTTTTTCTGTGTCATAATTCTTTTATCAAAATTGAGTGATAAAAAATCACAAAAAATTTTTCTATTTTCATTTAAATATCGTTTATTTGTTGAAATAAGCATCTCAATCTGGTATAATCATTCAAAATTTCATACAAATGCAATAAAGGCTCCACAGTCTTTCCACTTACTGTAGAGCTTGTCTGGTGAATGTTCGCTATTCACTTGAAAACCCGTAGGCTTTACTGCCGCTGTTAGGTTTGTTTTCCTTTCAGTTATCTTAGATTATACTATAGCTTTTCGGCTTTTTCAAATAAATTTAACGACATTCACTAGTTGTGGGTGTCGTTTTTGCGTTTTATTGATCTTATCAATTTTTAGGAGGAAAAATGTTTACAAAAAAAAGAGACCCGCCAAAGGCGGGCAAAAATACGGAACAAAAAAGATAAGTTTACATAATACTAGGAGAATCATAACAAATGAAAACCAATAATGCAAATTTAAAAAATTTAGCTGAAGAAATTAAAAGCCGTCCAATACTCACTCGGTATCTTACTCCCGCTAATAAACGCGGTTATGTCTGTATTGGTTGCGGCAACGGTTCTGGCGATGACGGCACTGGCGCAGATGTCAACGACGATGAAACTCGCTTACTTTGTGGCAAATGTCAAAAAGGTTTCTCTAATATTGACGTTATTGCCAACCATTTAGGCATTAGTACTACTGGCAAAGACTTCTTTAACGTTGTTAAATTTGGCTGTCAGGAATTCGGATTGCCGTTTGTCGATTCTGATGAAACGGCTACTATTGAAAAATTCGACAAATTAGAAGAATCACAGGAAAGCCTTGCTAATTTTGTAAATAATCAAGGCGGCAAATGGCGTGGTTTATCTCTTGAAACTTTGCAACGCGGCAATGCAGGTTTTCTTCCTGATGTTTACTTCTCTGCCGCCGGTAAAAAACTTCCCGCCATTGTCATTCCCAATGATTTAGGCGGCGTCTACTTCCGTTCCATTCAAGGCAAATTCCACAAAAATAATAAGCCTATGGCTACTACTACCGTTTTTCTTCCTGCTTCTGATTCTTTCGATTTAATCATCACTGAAGGGCAAATTAACGCTCTCAGCATTTTGCAAGCCGTTCCTAATCCTAAGTTTGGCGTTATGGCTTGCAGTGGTACTTCTGGCGAAAATAATATTTTGGCTAAACTCAAAGAACTTGACTCTCAAGGTAAAAATTTTCGTGTCATTCTTGCCTTTGATTTTGATTCAAACGGAGCAGGACAAAACGCCGCTGTAAACGTGCTTAAAAGCCTCTATAAGGCAGGTTACACTGCTTGCACGATAAATATCACTAAAACTGATGACTTTGATTTGAACGACGTTTTACGCTCAAATAACGGCATTTCAAAACTTGCAAAAATGCTCGATGACTCTATCAAGTTTGTAAAAGATGAATTTGAGAGAATTGCCGTTGAAGAAAACAAAAAAATACTTGGTAAATCCGATGCGGATATTTTTCCTAGTGCGTTTGAAAATTCTTTGGCTTTAACTGCTAGATTTGCCGATCGCAAAACTGGCTTTGATAATCTTGATAAAGAAATGGTATTTTTACCTGGCATTTATATTATTGGAGGTCTCCCTTCTCTCGGCAAAACTACTTTTGCACTGCAACTTTTAGAGCAAGCAGCACAACAAGGCGAACATTGCTTTTTCTGCAGTTTTGAGATGTCTGAAAACTTTTTACACGCTAAGCGAATCGCTCGCCGCGTTTATCAACTTGAAAGCAACGATGGACTTGATACCGTCGATAAGCCTTTAACTGCTACCAATATTTTGACCAACAAATTTTTCAACCACAAAGATAATTTCAATGATGTTTTGGAATCGTTACATAATGAAAATATCCCGTTTTACATTTGGGAATTAGACGAAGTAGACATTGATAAACTTTTGGCTCGCATTGGTAAAATCTGCTCTACACTTGAGAGACCGCCCATTGTTTGTATTGACTATCTTCAACTTTTAGCCTGTAACAACGAGCAAACTAAAGCAGGGATTGATACTATCCTTCGCAAATTAAAAACTTTTCAACGCTCTACCGACACTACTTTTATTATCGTCAGTAGCTTGAATCGCTTGAATTATAACAACGAAATTTCTTTTGAAAGTTTTAAAGAATCTGGCGGCATTGAATATACTGCTGATGTTATGTGGGGTCTGCAATTCTTGCTTACACCTGATGAAGAACGTACCACTAAAACTCTCAGCAAAGCTAAGCAGGAAAATCCTAGAAAAATTCAATTAAAGTGCTTAAAAAATCGTTTCGGCGCAAATTTCGATGTCGGCTTTACTTACTTTTCCGCTGTTGATTATTTCAAGCCATTGAGTGAATGTAATTATCTTGAGTTCACTGAACCTGCTACTAAAAATGAAACTAAAAAGACAGCAGAATTTTAAAAAGAAAGGACTTATTTCATATATGACTAAAGAAAAAAATCAAATTGAAAATGTTCAGGTATACCCATTAATAGAAAATCGTGTTTCTCTTAACGATAAGGCTACTAAAATTCTTTTCAACCTTACAGAGGATATTTTCAACGAAGTTATGCAAGGACAAACGAATATTGGAATTGTTGAGAAGAAAAAACATAAAAAGCACGGCAAAGTTAAAAGTAGTTTCTCTTTGCACAATATCAATGGCGGATACTCTCACTTTGCACCTCTTGAAGAAGGCGACCGCGCTGTTTTTGACGCCATTATTTCCGCCTTTGTTGCCGGTAATAAAATTATAACTTTGGCGATGATTCAGCGCATTTTAAATGGTTATGTCGGTGAACACAGGGGTCACGACAACGGCATTATTAACAAAAACCAATTTGCTCAAATCAAAACTAGCGTTGACAGACTGATGTTCACTGCTTTTGATCCTGATTTTTTGAAAGCCTTAAAGGCTTTGGATTATGACGGCGCAGAAGAAATCTCAAAAGCACCTATTCTTCCCTGCAAGCGCGTTAAGTTGTCTATCAATGGGCAAATTTCCAAAGAAGATTGTATTTCTATTCTTGATGAAAGCCCTCTTTTGAAACTTGCCAAACTCAAAAAGCAAATTATCACCTATAAAAACTCTTTAGCTTATATCCCAAATCTCAACAACACTCCTTTAGTTCAAAAGTTAAAAAGTTATACTTTTCGCCGCGTCTTTGAAATTAAAAAGCACCGTAGAAATATGAGCCATATCTTGACTCTTGACGATATTTTCACAAAGTGCAGAATCAAAGACGCCAGCAACAAAGTAAAATTTGACGCCCGTGCCACTTTAGAAAAAATTTTTGCTCACCTTCAGAGCAAAGGCGAAATTAAATCTTACGAATGGACTAAAAAAGGTAACACTTTTTATTCCGTAAAAATCACTTTTTGAGCGTTCTTTTAGACCTCTTTTTAGCCACCTTTAAGCCCGTGAAATTGCATTGTGGCGCGGTAAATTCTTAAATTGTCAGATAACTTCACTTTTTAGGCAAAAAAATCATCATTTTTTGCTTTTTTTTTACCATTTTTTACCATTTTTCTAAGCCCGGAAACCCGCATTGCGGCGCGGTTTATTCTACCTTATAGCCACAAACCGCGTCAAATCAGCTACCACCATTAAGTAATTTTGCTACCACCATTAAGTAATTTTGCTACCACCATTAAGTAATTTTGCTACCACCATTAGGTAATTCTGCTACCACCATTAAGTAATTTTCTCGGGTCAAAAAATAGGCTCAAACCCGCATTGCAACGCCAAAAATCGGTGGTAAAAAAAAACGAATAAATATCGTAGATTTTGTAGATTTTGTAGATATTGTAGCTTAGCGCAGGCTTGCCGCTACGCTGTCGTTACACTGCAAGCCGTGCGCCGCCAACGGGTAACGGGGGTGACGAGAAAGTGCTCAATATTAAAAGAAATTAAGAGAAAAACGAAAAATATTTTGTTGAAAAATAATTTAAAGTGATAAAAGTTATCGATAGAAAAATATTACAAAAAACTTGTGTATTTGATTTTACGTATAATTTTTTTAATTCTAACTTTCTAGCTATATTGATAACTGGGAAATTAAAAAAATATCATTCAAGATGTGAAATTAAAATCACAGAAAAATTTCAAAAAGTGTGAATAATTCTTTTACACGTTTTAGCGAATGCGACTTCAGTCACAAAGTAAGCCACCGTCTAAAGACGGTGGCTTACTTTGGTGTTCTATTCATAATTAACTATTGTGAGGGGTGAAAAAAATCTTGCTATTTCAAACGTTTTTCAAACTTGATAAAAAATTCGTGGCTGTAAATGCCTTAAAAACTGCACATTTTATAATTAACTCACACTGAGTTAATTAAACAAGATTATCAGGTAATTTTCCAATGCTGAGACCAACAATCTGGTCAGTAAAAATTGTAATAACATTGTGATTAAGTCGCGCAAGTGGATTCGTAAATGGAACAATTGTCACGTCTTTTAAAAGTAATGTTTTACACCTGTTGATCACAGGTGTTTCAGGTGGAATTTTTTCCAGTTCGGAATCTCTGGCATTTAAAATGGCTTTAGAAATCCATTCATCTATCGATTCGTTGTCATCAATTTTACAAAAAATGTATCCGAAGTTAGTAATAACAATTATGCTATTTGATTTTAGTTCATCAGATTTTTCTTGTAAGACGGTTAATGCCCCGCGAAACGCCTCAAAAGTAAGGGCACGTATATCGATAGATTTTGCATATGCCTCGATAGAAATTTCATTCATCAGCATCACCTCCTTTTATAGATAGTATCATGATTAGAAATATCGAATTCACATACTAAGTAGAAAATTTGTACAAATTGATATTTAAGGTTTTAAAGCAGAAATACAATATTCATACAGATGCTTATTGCAATTACGTTTCCGAACAATAACGATTGTTATATTTTGAAAACCGATTTGAGATAAAATTTCTTTATAAATCAAGTCTGAAGGAATTACATATCCGTAAAAACTTGAATTTCCAACGATGTAATGAATGCTACCTCCGCTTTTTATTGTTTGAAAAATCGATTGAAAGTGTAGTGCCATATCATCAAAATATTTTAATACATAATTTGCCATTAGTTGCGCAGACTTATTACTTACTTGAGCGATTTTTTCCGCTATCTCTAAAAGACCGCACGGTAATAAATTAGTTTGAGATTTCCAATCCGCCAATTTACTTGTTGCAGATCCCCAAGTTCCTCCAATAGTTTTCCAATCCAATTCGCTTGCTTCACTTGTTGTTTTTAAATAGTCGAGCCAATACATATAAGGACGTAATTCTCTAATATACGAAATTCTGTTGGGATATGGTGGTGAAGTAATAACCGTATCATAGTTATTTATCATATCAATTGGGATGTCTAATGAATTCTGCTTTTTTATACAAATCTTAGCTTTGGGCTGTTCTTTGAGTGTATTACTTATCATCTCGCAAGATTTCAAAAAAAATAAATCTCCAATCTCATCAGTAAAGCCATCACTAGTTTCATTGTTTTCGTTAAAAGAAGTAGAAATATGGTTAAAAGAAATATTCGATAATTCAATAATCTGTCGACAAAAGGCAATTTTTAACAAATCACAAATGCAGGAGTCTTTTTGTTCAAATATTATATTTTTTAATCGCGCTAAATAATTCAATTGTTTAGCGTTCCACCATCTTTCAATATTATAAATCGGTGGATAATGACACGGAGATACATAGGGTAAATTTTTTATTATATCATTTGCAACATCATTAAAAGTTGTCAATATTTCACGATGATAAATTTTAGTTTTTACCTTAGCAAGCCATACCAAAAATGGATTTACATCATACGCTGTGGCTGGAATACCATTATTAGCGCAAACTAGTTCAGTTGTTCCTGTTCCAGAAAAAGGTTCGAGAATATGTTGTGGACTATAGTTTAATTTTGTCAGTACAAACTCCACGATTTTCACCGAGTATGCCGGAGTTAGACGTAACCAACCATGACGTCCTAATGATTGATTGTATTTAAAAGTAAGATATGCATTTTGTGGTATTTTGTTCATTATTGACTCTCCGAAAGTATCTTTAACACACGATAAACTTCATTTTTAAAATACGCTTGATTGTTCTCCATAAAGGTAGCTAAATCAAAACCTACAATATCTTTATAAAAATCATATGTAGAAGTAATCGGAGTTTCATTAACATATCCTTGTAATATTAACCATTTAGAGTGGCTATATCGTGACACTATGGTGTCGTCTATCTGAGAAGACATAACCATTAAGCAAGGAATATAGCCGTTTATATATGAATTCGTCGCATTTGCTATGTCGGCATTCTGTCGTTTAGAATCTTTACTTTTATAACCTTGCCTAACTTCAAATACAACGCCATTGATTATTTTTTTGATAGATTCTGACAACTTCAAATAATCTAAGACATCATTTTTCCATTCCAAGAAACGTTTCTTTTGAGATTGATTTTGTATTGCGTCAAATACTA
Source organism: uncultured Selenomonadaceae bacterium (assembly GCA_905234045.1). Classification (GTDB taxonomy): domain Bacteria; phylum Bacillota; class Negativicutes; order Selenomonadales; family Selenomonadaceae; genus Quinella. The sequence continues at coordinate 7,734 of CAJOGS010000065.1, forward strand.
TACGTCCATCTAATGATAGAACTCTCTTTTTACCATCACCATTTTCGATAGTATAAGACCACTGAACGTCACTAGAGGATAACCCTAAAGTATCCATAAATATCTCACGAACTAACCTTTCACATCCTATTCCAATTTGACGATATATACTGGTTATACCACCCGCCAATTTGTGCGCGGAATACATCAAAGGGGTATCCAATCCTAACCACCTATAAAAAAGGTCCTTTCCATATAAATTCTGAAATTCAGTTAATGAAAAGCCCGATGTTTTGTTATGTCCAAATTTAGGCAAATAACAGGCACTTTCTCTTATTGGAGCAATAAATATTTCTTTGTATTTTTCTTCTTGCGTCATATTCTAAATTTCCTTTCCATTATTTGGAATTTTAACATTCTCTTCTGATAATATCAACAATGAAAACGACTTTGCAGAATGAAAATTGCCAATGCGCCCTACAATTACACGAGCAGAATTTTAGCCTCGCAGAGCGCGCCATAACGAAGTTATGTATAGCGCGGGTATACATTGTGTACAATTTTAGCCTTTTTACAAGAAATTTTCCATATTTATACCAAATTTAGTTACAGACGATTTATATTTTCACAAAAAATAGCTGCCTTTTTTCGCCAAAATTTTTAATTAAAACTGTCCAGAAATGTTTCCATTATGAAAACATTTCCACTTACATTTTTTCAAAAAACTAAAAACCGCATAAAATCAACATTTCGCATAAAATTTTCAAATTTTGATTTCTAAAAAAAAGCAAAAAGATAAGATTTTGAGAGAGTAAATTTGTGCCATAATTCCTCTATCAAATTTTTGGAGGTGCTTTTTTTATGGCATATCAACAACTTCACGCCGGTAAAGTTAAACTCAATGGGCTTGCCGGTATTCAACATCATCTCATTGACCGTGACAAAGTCAAAACTAATCCTGACATTGATTTATTCCGATCCGCTTTAAATCATCCTATCGAAGGATTAAATCCTGAACATTTGGTTAAACGTGTTAATCAGCGTATCAAAAATCTCAATCTTAAA
>CAJOGS010000066.1 GCA_905234045.1 uncultured Selenomonadaceae bacterium
CGCAGGACGCGCGGAGCAAATGCTCTTATTCATCGCATTTGCAGGCAGGTGCGTTTTTTTCGCGGACGAAAAAACAGCACTGCAAAAAGCGTCTTTCTTTTTGGTAATTGCAAAGGCGACGAATAATTTTGACAAGACAAAGAAAAAGTACGTTCAATAAGAAAAGAATAAAAAAAAACAGATTTCTTCTACAGCCTCTAACAACTACCTGCTACCGAACTACTTCGGCGAACAAATAAAATTTAATCAGAAAAAATATTTGAAAGGATTGACACAATGAAAAAAGGCGCAATCTTCGATATGGACGGCACATTATTTGACAGCGAAAAAATTTATCAAAAGGCGTGGCTGGAAACTGTAGAATATTTCGGACAAGGCAGAGGAATTGAACTTACAAAGGCGGTTTCCGGCGCAAGTGAAGCGAATTGCAGAAAAACTATCAAAGAATTTTATCCCGATATTGACGTAGATAAATTTTTTGACCACGTAATAGAAACTGCGGTAAAAGTTTTTGAAAACGGCGTGGAAATGATGCCGGGCGTTATAGAAATTTTAAGCTACTTTAAAGAAAAAGGCGTAAAAATGGCCATTGCAAGTTCATCAAGCCACGATGTAATAAATAAAAATATTGAACGCGCTGACATAAAAAAATATTTTACTGCGATAATCGGCGGTAACGATGTTAAAAATGGCAAGCCCGCGCCTGATATTTTCTTAAAGGCGGCTGAAGAAATAAATGTTCCGATAGGTGATTGCTACGTTTTTGAGGATTCTTTTAACGGTATTCGCGCCGCGTATGCGGCAGGTTGCGTGCCGATTATGATTCCCGATACAATGCAACCGAATGACGAAATAAAAAAAATTTGTAAAAATATCTATCCCAGTTTGTCGGACGCTTTAATTGCAATCAGATAAAAAACGCGGAGCATTGAACGACGAATAAAAATTTTTTTTGATGAGTGCGAAAAGGTAAAATTAAACAAAGAAAAAATTTTTTTTGCAATAAAAATTAAATTTCAAAATAAAAAATTTAAAGATTTAGGGCGTGTTGGTAAACTAGATTTTAGACTGTTTGTAGAATATTTTTACTTTTTTAATGTACTTTTTCTTAGCTCTTCCAAAGAAAGGCGGCGGCGGTCGTCCGTGACCGCCGTTTCATATAAACACAAACATTACACAATTTTTGACTTTACCAACAGCCACTAACCAAAAATCTGCAAGGTTAGAAAAATTTTTTTTATAAATTGATTTCTAAAGTTTAAAAATTTTCGATTAATGAAGGAACTTTCGCAAGTCGGGCGAATAGTAACTAATAATTGTTTGAAAATATTGTAAGCGTTAAGAAAAGGAGTGAACGCTGATGATTCGTGTATTGATTGCTGACGATTCGGCGTTTATGCGGAAAATATTGTCTGATTTATTCAACAGGCAAAGTGACTTTGAAGTCGCAGGTACAGCAGTCAACGGTAAAGACACCATTGAAAAGGTAAAAGCATTAAAACCGGATTTACTTACTCTTGATATTCAAATGCCGGTAATGGATGGGCTTGAAGCACTGGCAATAATTATGGAAGAATGTCCACTTCCGGTCGTAATGGTAAGCAGTATGACACAAGCCGGCACTGATGCTACAATTCGTGCGCTTGCATTGGGCGCAATAGATTTTGTCGGCAAAGCAGGCGGACCAATTTCAAAAATAGATTCAATCGAAAATGAAATTATTACAAAATGCAGAGCCGCCGCAACTGCACGCGCCTCAAAAGTCAGGACTTCAGCTTCCGAGTCAAGACCTTTAATTTTCATTCCAAAACAAAAAGAAACTCCAACAGAACCGGATCCTCCGGCAATGCGTAAAATAGAATTTAAACGCAGAACAACAGGCTTTGTACCGGGACAAAAACCGACAATAACCAGAATTCCCGCCGCCTCTCCAATAGTTACAAAGCCCCCTTCAACTTTGTCATCGAATACTTCAAGTAATAAAAAATTGGTAGCCATCGGCACTTCAACAGGCGGACCTCAAGCATTGCAAACAGTTATAACACGTTTGCCGGGAAATCTACCCTGCGGCGTCGTAGTTGTTCAGCATATGCCGGCAGGTTTTACAAAATCACTTGCCGAAAGACTCGACTCAATCAGTGAAATTGCCGTTAAAGAAGCCGAGCATGATGAAATTATAAAAGACGGGCAAGTTTATATTGCGCCCGGAAATTATCATTTGCGCGTAGTACCTGCAAGCGGCGGGCAAAGAAAAATTGCCCTAAGCCAAGAAGAGCGCGTCGGAAATCACCGCCCCGCCGTTAATGTTATGTTTGAATCAGTGGCAGGAATCGGAAAGAATTTAGTTTCTGTCATTATGACGGGAATGGGCTGTGACGGTTGCGAAGGTATGAAAAAAATAAAAGCAAATGGCGGCTACTCAATCGCTCAAGATGAAGCATCTTGCGTTGTCTACGGTATGCCAAAAGCTGTTGTAGAGGCAGGACTTGCTGATGAAATTAAACCACTTACCAAAATTGCTGAGGCTATCGTTGAAGCTGTTCGACGTTAAAATAAGTTTTAGGTCTTAGGTTGCAGAGTTCGGAAATTTTCTGTAACCTATGCCTGTAGCCTATAACCTAAACGGGAGGAATATGAATGGAAACTAATCAATACATGGAGATGTTTTTGGACGAATCCCACGAACATTTGCAATCTTTGAATGCCGGTTTACTCGGACTTGAGGAAAATGCCGAAGATTTATCAATCCTCAATGAAATATTCCGTAACGCACATACTTTAAAAGGTATGTCGGCTACAATGGGATATAACAAAATTGCCGAATTGACTCACGAAATGGAAGACGTACTTGACGCCCTCCGCAAAGAACAACTCAAAGTTACTGAAGATATTATTGACACGCTTTTTAAATGTCTCGATTCACTTGAACAAATGATTGATAACGTCGGCAACGGCGATCCCGAAGATTTAATCGACGTTTCAGACTTAGTAAAAAAATTGTCTTCAATCTTAAGAGGCGAACCTGCACCGGCGGCAGATGCAGCGGCTGAAGCTCCTGCAGGCGGCGAAGTGGCGGCTCCTGCCAATGATTTTGTTGCAGATTTAACAGAAACTGAAAAATCTGTCATTCGTGAAGCAAAAGCCGGCGGTTTACGCGGTTTCCATATCACGGTTACTTTGTCAAGTTCCTGCTTGTTGAAGTCTGCACGCTCCTATATGGTTATGAATGCACTCGACGAAGTTGGCGACGTTTTGCGCTCAATTCCGGGCGCGGAAGAATTGGAACAAGAACACTTTGAAAATTCTTTTGAAGTACTTTTAATTTCAGATGCTGAAGAAAATACACTCAAAGAAGCAGTTATGGGCGTTTCTGAAGTCGAAAACGCAGTAGTTGATATTCTTGATCCCGATGCAAAACCTGCGGCGGAACCTGCTCCTGCACCGGCGGCGGCAGCTCTCGCACCTGCGGCGGCGGATCCTGCTCCAAAACCTGCGGCACCCGCAGCCCCTGCAAATGCTCCGGCTCCAAAACCTACCGCTAAACCTGCCGCAAATGCTCCTGCAGGCGGCGGCGCGGGCGCAGACAAGAAAAAGAGCCATGCAAGCCAATCTGTCCGCGTCGATATTGATAAACTCGATATTTTGATGAACCTCATGGGCGAATTGGTTATAAATAAAGTTCGCATTGAACAAATCGGACAAACTCACAGAATCGCAGAATTGACTGAAACACTTGAACAAATGGATCGTGTTACTACAGACCTTCAAAATATCGTTATGAAAGTCCGCATGGTTCCCGTCAGTCAAGTCTTCAACCGTTTCCCGCGCATGGTTCGTGATATTACAAAAGAACTCAACAAGGAAATTAACCTTACCATCGAAGGTGAAGAAACAGAATTGGATCGTACCGTTATCGACGAAATCGGCGATCCTATAATGCACTTGTTGAGAAATTCACTGGATCACGGCATAGAAATGCCGGAAGATCGTGTTGCAAAAGGCAAACCGCGTGTCGGTGAAGTCGGACTTATCGCCCGCCATGAAGGCAACAACGTTGTCATTATGGTTACTGATGACGGCGCAGGTATTGACGCAGATAAAATCCGCAGAAAAGCCGTTGAAAAAGGCTTATACACTCAAGAAGAAGTTGACAAACTTGACGACGCAGACGCAGTAAGAATTATTTTCTTGCCCGGTTTCTCAACCGCCGAAAAAATTTCCGATATTTCGGGACGCGGCGTCGGTATGGACGTTGTAAGAAGTAAAATTGAATCACTTTCGGGACATGTTGACGTTGAAACGCATGTCAATGAAGGTTCAGTTTTCAAAATTAAATTGCCGCTGACTTTGGCTATTATTCAAGCTATGATGGTGCGCGTACAAGATGAAATGTATGCTATTCCTCTCGGCTCAATCGACAGTACCATTTCAATTCAGCCTACAGATATTAAAACTGTTCAGAATCGTGAAGTTATCGTACTGCGCGGCGAAATTATTCCAATCATCAGAATGGAAGAAACTTTGGAAGTTCCGCACGTTAAAGACTTCGACGAAATTTTTGTAGTCGTTGTACATTCCGGCGAATCAAAAGCCGGCTTGGTTGTAGATAAACTTATCGGACAACAAGAAATCGTTATCAAAACGCTCGGCAATTTGTTTACCGGCTTGAAAATGTTCTCCGGCGCAACTGTTTTGGGCGATGGTCGTATAGCGTTAATTTTGGACGTTGCCACAATTTTACAGTAAGGCTAAAGGAGTGAATTACTAATGGCTAAACAAGAAGCTTTAACTAATGATTTAGGCGAAGATATAAGCATGGGTGAAGGTATTCAAATTGTTGCTTTCAAATTGCGTGATGAAGAATACGGCGTAAATATTTTTCATGTTCAAGAAATTCGCAACCTTGTCGATATTACCCGCGTACCGTTTGCGGCAAGTTACATTAAAGGTGTTATCAATTTGCGCGGCTCGGTTTTGCCGGTTATCGACTTAAAAAAGCGTCTTGGTCTTGAACCTACGCCTTATACTGATAAAACTCGTATTGTTACGGTTACTGTCGGCGATTTGCCGGTCGGCATGCTCGTCGATTCAGTTACAGAAGTTTTGACAATTCATTCCAAACTTGTTGATACCAAAAAGGCTATCAATGAAAAAGATGTAAACAAATTCTTAAGCGGCATTGGCAACATGGATGGTCGCCTTGTTATTATGTTGAATTTGGAAGAAATTGTCGGCGTACCGGGCTGAAAAAAATAACCTGTAACCTTAAGTGGAGGTTTTTTTATGAAGGATGAATTTGATCTTTCTCCATTGCAGTTAGACGCTTTAAGGGAGATTGGCAATATTGGCGCGGGCAATTCTGCAACGGCACTTTCTCAAATTATCAACAAAAAAATTGATATGAATGTTCCGAAAGTTGCATTTGTACCGATTGAAGATGTTCCCGATTTGGTCGGCGGACCCGATACAATAGTCGTTGGAATTTTCCTGCGCGTTTACGGTAAAGCCCCAAGTAATATTTTGTTTCTTATGCCGCAAAAAAGCGCGTTTTATCTTGTTGATACACTTCTCGGAAAAACAAAAGGTACTACACAAAGTTTGGACGCAATGGACGAATCCGCGCTCAAAGAAATTGGAAATATTTTATCCGGCGCGTATCTTAATGCATTTTTTAACTTCACACATATTTCAATGTTGCCGTCAATTCCGGCAATGGCTATGGATATGGCGGGAGCGATTTTAAATGTTGTTTTGATACAACTTGGACAAATGGGCGATCAAGCTATGGTTATCGAAACAGAATTTTTGTCTGAAGAGGAAGGAATTAACGGACACTTTTTCTTGGTACCTGATCCCGGCTCGCTTGGAACGTTAATAAAAGCAGTAGGAGTTGAATGATTATGGCAGACCTTATAAAAGTCGGCATGGCTGACTACAAGGTCGGGCGCAGTCCGTCCACTCTTATCAGCTATGGTCTGGGGTCGTGTATAGGCGTTTCTTTATACGATCCTCAATCTAAAATCGGCGGACTTTTACATATAATGTTGCCGGACAGTACACAAGCCCGCGCAAGTGATAATCCGGCAAAATTCGCTGATACCGGCGTTCCTTTGATGTTGAATGATGTTTTGGCTTTAGGCGCGGTTAAAAGTCGCCTCGTTGCTAAATTGGCAGGCGGGGCTCAAATGTTCGCCTTTGCCAATGCTACTGATATTATGCGCGTCGGTACAAGAAACGCCGAAGCAGTCAAAGCTATTCTTCGCCGTAACGGTATAAGAATTATTGCCGAAGATACCGGCGGAAACTATGGACGCACCGTTCAAATTGATTTAAATACCGGTGCTTACAAAGTTAAAACTATTGATCGCGGCGAAAAGGAAATTTAGTGGCTAGTGTTTCAGATGTTCAGGTTGTCAGATCGTCAGATTGTCAGTTTTTCAGATGGTCAGTATTTACTAATCACTAATCATCTAATCATCTAGTCATCTAGTCATCTAACCATCTAGTTATCTAACCATCTAGTCATTCGGTAAGGTGGTTCACCGTGAATTATTTATTGACTGCATTATTATTGGGCGCAGTCTCAATGATAATTGTATTTGTTGCAGGATTAACCAGTAACGTTGTCGGATTAGGTACGCTTGCAATACGAACAGTCTTTGCATTTGCCATGACAAGTGCGGCAAGTTATTTTTTGCTCATGCTTTATGATTATTATGAAGAAATTCAAGCAAAAAAATTAAAAGAAGACGTTGAAAAAATTGTAAAAGCGGAAAATGCCGAAGAAAACGTTGCCGAACAATCAAAGCAACCTGAAAATGCTTTTCAGCCGATGAACGCAGAAAATTTGCCCAATGTCGGAAAATAATTTTCGTGGAAATTGTTTAGTTTAAAAATTAATTTCTCGTTTTGGAAATTTTGGCGGTTGTTATTAACCGCCGTTTTTCAAAATGCGTAAAATTTGACTGCAGACTAAATTTTTTCATTACCGGAAAATTTTTTTGACATTGAAAATTTTTAATGCTGAAAACATTCAAATACTCAGTTAGGATTGGAAATAAATTTTTAGCATGGAGCGGGTGGTGAATAGCTATGGAAAGTTCAGAAAAAATTGATGTAACCGCTTTATGGTTAAAGTATCGTGAAAATAAAACTGTCGAAGTTCGCAACCGGCTTGCCGAACACTATTTGCCGCTCGTCAGAATTGTCTGCGGAAGACTTGCAATCAGTTTACCGCCTCATTTAGACAGAGACGACCTTTTGAGTAGCGGATTTTTCGGCTTGCTGGACGCTATAGATCGTTTCGATATTACAAGAAATATAAAATTTGAAACTTATGCCGGTGTACGTATTCGCGGTGCAATGATTGACTATCTGCGCTCCAAAGATTGGATACCAGTTACCATGCGTCAGAAAATTCGCAAGTATGAACAGACTGTTTATCGACTTGAAAACGAACTCGGACGCAGTGCAACCGATAAAGAAGTTGCGGCGGCGTTGGAAATTTCTTTGGAAGAATTACAAGTCTTGGTTGGACAATGCAACGCCGCAACAGTTATTCCGCTCGAAGAATATATTAAAACCGATAACGCGGAAGCCGTCGATACAAATCCTGCCAATGCAATGGAATTTCTGGAACTCAAAGATATGCTTGCAAAGGCGATTGACAAATTGGCGGAAAAAGAACGCACGGTTATTTCTCTTTATTATTACGAAGAATTGACATTGAAAGAAATCAGCTTGATTTTGCATTTGAGCGAAGCGCGAATTTCTCAACTGCACACAAAAGCTGTAATGAAAATGCGAAATTATCTAGCCAGAAATAAATCTAATTTTTAGCCAGTAATTTTCAAAATGGCTATACTCTATGAGAGGTGACGCAATAGTGGCAGACGAAAATTACCCGTCGATTGGCAGTCCCGAATCGGGGTATCTATTTGAATTCAGACCGGAGGGAGTTTATCTTACGATTTATCCGGCTGAAGATGAACTTTTATTTGAACTTTCAGATATGCGCCAAATTTTAAGAGATTACGGCGTTTTAGATTATGACGTGGCACTTTTAGCCCGTACAGTGCGCGAAGCGTCAGGACAACCTCAAAAAATTGCGGCACCGGTTGAAGTTGATGAAGAACTTATTAATCAATTTTATCAATCTTCAAGTGCGCCGCTTGTCAGTGATGAACTCGAAGAATATGCAAAAATCGTTGTTGAAGTCAGCCGCGATAAAATGCGGGCGTCGGTCAAATTCGATACAAAAAACGGCTCAAAACTTCCAACTTTCGATATGGTTATGGATGCACTGAAAGAAAAAGGCATTGTTTACGGCATCGACGAAGAGGCGATTGAAGAAGGTATCAAAGGCTATTCAATTTTCGTTGTAGCTGAAGGCAATCCGCCTGTTCCGGGCGAAAACGCCTACATTGACAGAAAATTTGATCTCGGCGTTAAAGGGCGTCCTGTTATTGACGAATATGACCGCGTTGACTACAAAAATTTGAATTTGTTCGTACTTGTCAAGGCTAATGACACTTTGGCGATTAGAATACCGCAAACTAAAGGCACGCCGGGCAAAGATATTTACGGCGATATTGTCCCTGCGACAAACGGCAGACCGATTCCAATGCCTAACGGCAAAAATACAATCGTACTCGGTGAAAATCAGCTGATAGCGGCGATTAACGGGCAAATTGTTGACACGGGTACAAAAATCAGCGTCGATCCAAAACTTGTTATAAAAGGCTCAATCGGCGTCGGCACGGGCGATCGGCGGCGTAACAATCGGCGGCGACGTTAAGCAAGGCTTTTCAGTCAAGGCAACCGGCGACGTTGAAATAAGAGGCAGTGTAAACGGCGGCGAAGTACAAGGGCGCAACGTCATTATAAGCGGCGGCGTCACGGGTGCGAATCGCTGTAAAGTTCAGGCGCAACTTGATGTCAGAGTTGCATTTGCAGAAAATGCCGTCATTGAGGCGGGCAAAGATATTTATGTTGCTGATGTTGCATTACATTCGACACTGCGCGCAGGAAAAAGAATTGTCGTTGAAGGCAAGCACGGGCAAATTATGGGCGGCTTAGCCGTTGCCGGTGAAGAAATTCAAGCAAAAACTATCGGAAATGAAGCGTATGTTATTACCCGCGTTTCTGTCGGCGTCGATCCCAATTTGCAACGTGAATATCACAATGTTTGCAAATCTTACAAGGAAGGCAAAAAACGCCTTTTGCATATTACGCAGACTTTGAACACGCTTTCAAAAATTGATATGAGTACAATACCGAAAGAAAGACTTGACAAACTTAACGCGCTGACACGTTCGCAATTTCCAATAGCAGGACAGCTTAAACGCGACGAAAAGCGAATTTTGGAACTTGAGGAACTTTTGGGCGATATGAAACATGGGCGCGTTCGTATTGATGATACACTTTATCCAGGCGTGCGACTTTCAATTAACTCTGTGACAAAAGGAATTCAAGAAGAATATACACATTGCATGATGGTTTTGCAAGAAGGCGAAATTGTACTTGCGCCATATTAAGGCGTGTAGGTAGAGAATATTTTTTTGATAGTGAGTGTTGAGGAAATCAATTTTAAAATTTTTTCAATGTGCTGTTGAATAAGTCTGTTTTTAAATATTTTTATGTTCAGATTTTTTAATATTTAGATTTACTTTTCTTTGCTCGCTCAAAGAAAAGTAACAAAAGAAAGAGCGTTTAACTAATCCGCAAAGTTGCTACATTTCAGCACGCCCTTAGTATGTAAGCTCCTTGCGCGGTTGCGTAGCAAGCGTGCTCTCCTAAGGTCGCACGAACATTACCACACGCCCTTAGTAAGTTTTTTCCGTCCGCACTTTGCGGATTTAAAAAAAATTTGTGGATTTTTGAATTATCTAAAATGACCTAGTGGCTGTTGAATAATTATTTTTAAAATATTTTCTTATTTAAAGTACTTTTTCTTTGCTCGCCCTGCGCGGTTGCGTAGCAAGCGTGCTCTTTAGCTGAAAAAGTACCAAAAAGAAAAGGCGTTTTTGCGCCGCACGTCCTGTGCGGCATCTTAATACTTCGTGCTTAGTCAGCAAATTTTAATTCGCCAATCATCAGCAATTCGCTACCAAACTATTTAACTATACCACTACCACACTACCACACTACAGGAGGTGTGAATTATGGAAATTGCACCGGTAGGCGTACAAATGACGTATGCAAACGCCACCAACGCCAGTAACGTTCAACATAACTTGAACCACGAGGCGGCACTTCAACAAGGACAGGAAACTATTCGGCAGGAAAAAGACGCCGAAATTAAACAAACGCAAGTCCGCAACAAAGATGACACTGAAGGCGGCACAATTAAAGACGATCCCGAGCGCAGAAGTCGCGGCGGCGGATATTATTATCACAGCTCAAAAAAACAGAAGCAAGACGAAGAAGAGCCTGATAATTTGTCAGTCGATTACAGAAAGGGACGCCTTTTGGATATTTCACTTTAGAAAGTTGCAATTAAATGATAACTGAATTAATGATAATTTTAATTGTCGTCGGCGCAATAATAGTTTTTGTGGCGTGGACAAGTGCAAGAAGGCGCAAACAAGATGACGACGACAGACGAGACGCCGAAGAATCTACCGAGAAATTTAGAAAAGATTTGGAAAAAACCGCCAACGAAATTATCGGGCGAATGGAAGAACAAGCGGCGAAAATGGAAAAACTTTTGAACGATTCAGAACGCAGCCGCACACAAACTGAAGGGCGCGTTGTAGAATTAAAAAAATTAATCAAAACAA
>CAJOGS010000067.1:0-4825 GCA_905234045.1 uncultured Selenomonadaceae bacterium
AAGAACTAAGATGCCGCGCAGGACGCGCGGAGCAAATGCTCGTACTCCTCGCATTTGCAGGCAGGTGCGTTTTTTTCGAGGACGAAAAAACAGCACCGCTAAAACGCTCTTTCTTTTTGGTACTTGCAAATTCGACGAGTAGGAGGATTTGCTCTTTGACAAGACAAAGAAAAAGTACGTTCAATAGATAAAAATTTAAAACTGAATTTTTCAACACGCCCTAGTCTCTAGCCTCTAATTCCAATTTTGATTAAGATAAAAACTAAGCGTACCAAGTCCAACGGTTAAATCTTCATTAACAACTGTAACGAAGTATGGAACTTTCAATTTAACTGAAGTGAAATTCCAAATGCCGTGCACTTCCGCTTCTGCCAAAACATCAGCAACTTTTTGAGCCTCTGAATCCGGCACGGTTATAACGCCAATGTCAATTAATTTCCTGTGCGAAATTGAAATAAATTTATCGAAATCGTAAACGCGGACGCCGTTAATTTCTTCGCCGATATGTTCTTTGTCAGTATCAAAAAGCGCGGCAACCACAAATCCCAAATCAGAAATTTTTTCGTAATTTGCCAGCGCAGTACCTAATTTACCGACGCCGATAATTGCAAGGCGAAAATTATTTTGTAAACCGAGAATATTTGAAATTTTGTTTTTCAATTCAGAAACTTTGAAACCGAGTCCTTTAATTCCAAAATTTCCAAATTCGGTTAAATCTTTACGAATTTTTTCAGGCTTGAATCCAAGCATTTTTGAAAGTTCGATTGATGAAACTTCGGTAATTTTTTTATCCTCAAGTTTTTGTAAAGCGCGATAGTATACCGGCAACCTTTCAATCGTAGCCGGTGAAAAATTTTTTTCTTCAAGCATTGTAACAACTCTTTCTTTTCTAGATTGTCAGATTGTCAGATTGTCAGTACTAACCATCTAACCATCTAGCCATCTAATTCTTCAATCGACGCCGCCAACGCGCCGAGTATCCACATAAAAATTGAAATCTGTATATTGAAAAGTGAATCGACGCTTAAACCGTTCAATGCGATTGATAAAAACGCCAAACCTATTCCAAGCCGTATACCTTCAACAAATTTTTTGTCGGCTGTATCAGTTTTATTTTCAAACAGCGAAATAACTTCTGAAAATTTTTGAATATCCATTTTATCATCGTCAGATTTTTTATCGTCAGATTTTTTAGTTTTGGCGTCAAATTTCATTTCGTCATGGTGGACAAGTTCAGGTTCAGATTTTTTTTCGGATTCAATTTTATTTTGTGATTTTTCGGCTTTATCAAAAATTTGGTGCGTCAATTCAGACATACGCAATATAAACATTGATTTAATTTGCGCCAAACTCTGTAAAAATTTACTCTCTGCGAAAGTTTTTACAAGTTCTTCATTAAATTTTTGTTTGAATGTAGCTCCTTTCGCACGTTGGGCAATTTCTCCGGCGGCATTTTTTATTTTATTGTAACCTTCATTTGAATCTAAATTCAACGCAGAAAACATTGTACCGAAAAAATACCAGAAAAACGCCAACGCGCCCGCAATTCCGACTTCAGCCGCCATTTGTAAATACAAATTGTGCGCGTGGTGAATCGTTTCTTTCATACCCAAACAATAATAATCGTACTGAGGATAAATAAATTGATACGCGCCCCAGCCGATTCCGATAAAAGGGTGGTCAGCTATCATTGAAATTGTACTTACCCAAATTCCGATTCTCAAGCCGTTTGATAAATCGTCTGCCGCAAAAAATGATAAAACTCTTTCAAGAAAAATTGAATTGTTGTACAGCAAAATTGACGTTCCTGCTGCAAAGAAAATTAAAATTCGCCAATCGTAAAAAACGCCGTAAATCAAAAAAATTACCGCTATTGATAAAAATGCTCCGCCTGAATATGTAAATGTCAGACACAACGCAAAAATTACTATCGCCGCCAATATAATTAATTTTTGTTTGGCGGTTCCCAAATTTGCCGACATTCCCAACGCAAGGCAAATTATTATATCCAAATACACGGCTAAAACGCTTGGATTTTCAAACGTTGAAAAAATTCCGGCGTATCCGCCGAAAGGATCTATAACGGTTAATTTTACTTCTGAAGTATCGAAACCAAAAAAATATTGAAAGAAACCGACCACCACAACCATTATTGCCGCCGCCGCCACTGCTTTCATTAAAATTTTGACTTGTTCGTTTGTGCGAATATTTTGACCGACCAATAAATATGTCAGTATGAAAACGCCCATTACTCCACAATAATTGTAGAATAAATCAAAACTTCGCTCAGGCGACATTAAAACTGAAATTGCGCCGAGTATCACAAAAATTGTAATTGGCATATCGAACGGCAAAGTGCGAATTTTAAATTTTTTGTCGATTTGCAAGCGCAAAAACCAAGCTATTATTCCAACGATTACCGCCGCCGCCGCAATTTGCGGAAAAATTACCAATAAAAAAGTCTCGGCAATAATGGCGCGCATTACCCAATTTTCAAGTTTTTTTATTCTTTGGCGGCGTACAAATACGCTGATTCTGTTCAATCAAGTCACCACTTCATTTTTTTAAAATTATTTTTTCAAACCTCTTGCCAAAATTAACAGGTGAAAAATTTTCAGACGCCTCGCGCAGATTTTTTTTATACACGTGAAAATTTTCATCAAAATTATTAATAAAATATTCCAGTTTTGCAGTTAAATCTTCAAGGTTGCCACTTTTAAAAGTTTCGCCGATTTTGTACCGTGAAAAAATTTCGGGATTCATGTCATCACTGCTGACAACCGGTTTTTCATATCCCAACGCGGTAAAAAGCATACCGCCCCAATGATATTTGAAACGCGGCGCGGAATACGGCAATAAAAGCGCGTCAACATTTATAATCGCCTGTTGCCAATCCTTGCCGATCAACGCCCCGCGAATTACTGAAATATTTTCTAAATTTTCATAGGGTTTTATGATTCGCTCAAATTCTTCGGCGTCTTCCTCGTGCATTGTTGCGCCTTGTACAAGCAATTTAACTTTTCTATTGTAATTGCCGCGTTTGAACGCCGCCAATAAATTTTCAATTTTTTTCTCCCGCCGATATTGTCCAAAAAATCCTATTGTCAAAATTTCCGGCGGCGCGTCTGCAACTTCCAATTTTAAATCACGGGCGACAAATACCGGCGGCAAAATATTATAAATATTGTCCAAATTTTTACCGAAAATATCGTCGGCAAGATTAATAACCGCCATTTTAATATTTTGATTCGGCAAAAATTTTTCGGATTCGCTCAAAAATTTTGGAGCTTCATTCGGGTTAATGCCGTGAAAAACAAAAATCAGCGGCACGGAAATTTTTTTCAATTTATTATGGCTCAAGGCGCGCAAATATCTGTAAGTTGCAGTAGGAATAATCAGCGCGTCGAAATTATTTTGCAATTCGTAAAGTTGGCTGTACCAACGTTGCCGATTTATTTCACGTTTGACGGACGCAAAAATTTTTTTAATTCCGCCTGAATTTTTATATGAAACCGAATCGCCCTTAATTTTTTTGACGGGCGTTTTGTAATCGAACGGAAAAATATAATTTTCGGGAACGTAGAAAAAAACTTCGTGCCCGAGATTTTTCAATTCGTCAACTAAAATTCTGTTAAATTCAATTTCGTTGCCGCCGTCAGTCATAATATTTTCAAAAATTGCAATTCGCATTTTGTAACCTCACTTTTTGAAGGACTGAAGATTTTCAAAAATTGCCGCGTCAATTTCGTCAAGCAATGCAAATCTGCGGCGATAAACTGCGCGTTTTTGAGTAGGAATTTCTTCATAAGTTTTTCGGTATTCAGTCAACGGCAAATTAAAAAATCTTTCGTCGTCGGCAGGAGTGCCGCCGCATTCCTGCCAAAAATCGCTGAACGAAGTTTTTAATTTTCTGTCTCGGCGAATGTGATTATTGGCGTAGTAGCCGTAATTTGTGACGGCGTAAATTTTTTTCAAATTCAGCGCACGGGTAACGGCTTGCGCGGCGTAAAGAATTAAATTTTTAGTGCGGTAAGCGTGGCATTTTTTAGTTAAAATTTTTATTAAATCTTTGGAATCTTCAACGTTTGGACCTTGCAACGCGCCAATCCACATTGAATTTTCGGCGGCTGAATCTTTTGCAATCCAAAACATAATTTGATAAACCGGCGTATTGTCCGCCAATTCCAAAACTATTGACGCCAGACCTTCTTTTTTTTGTCCGCCGTTCATTGAAATTACAAGCCGCATTTCTTGCAAATTTTCATCAAGCGGCATTTTCCATAAAAAAATTTTTTCGCCGCCGTAAAGTTTCAGCAAAAAATTTTCATTCAACGCAGCCGATAAAAATTCAAAATGTTCCTCGACAAGTTTAATTCGTTCGTCGAAATTTGATTTATTATAGAAAAAAGCGCGTGTGACTTGCTCATAGACGAAAGGAAATTTATCAGCAACTTCAGACAAAATTTTATTTTGTGCGAAAAAGTCTTCAAGGTGTTTCATTTTTTTTGAGTTGAGATAACAACGCGCCAAAAAAATTACAAAACGCCGCGCCTCACGATGATTATTTAAATTGTAAATTTTTTTTCCAAGTTCGATAAATTTGCTCATAAAAACTCCCAAAAATTTCGTGAAATATTTTACATACGCCGCTATTCTAATTCATTTGCGATTTTCTGTAAATAAAATTTTTGATTAAATTGACTAGGGCGTTTTGAATAATAGAATTTTTTCTAATTAAATTTACTTTTCTTTGCTAGCCCAAAAGCAAATGCTCCTACTCGTCGCATTTGCAAGTAACAAAAGAAAAGGCTTTAAACGAATCCGC
>CAJOGS010000067.1:4905-13612 GCA_905234045.1 uncultured Selenomonadaceae bacterium
TAGGGGCTGTTGGTAAAATTTTATTTTTAGATATTTTTTCTAGTGCGTGTTGGTAAACTCGCTTTTAGACTGTTTATAAAATATTTTTAATTTTTTAAATGTACTTTTTCTTTGTTGCGTCAAAGAAAAAGTACCAAAAAGAAAGACGCTGCTGCCCGTCAGGTTTTTCGCGTTTGACGCGGTAACAGGTCAGCAGTACAGCCGCGCCATACCTTTTACACCACTTTTAATCACAGGCAAAAACAGAGACGGGCTGGGGCGCGGGCAATCTTAGTAAAAGAAATTTGCTAAAGGTTGAGAAATTCCAACTTGCTACTTTTTTTATTTGCACTATTTTTGACTTTACCAACAGTCCCTAAAAAAACTTAAACTAATAATATTTTACCAACACGCCCTAATCTGTTATAATTAGCTGAAATAAAAATTTGGAGGGAAATTTTTTGAAAATGAATGGAGCGCAGGCATTGTTGGAATGTCTGAAAAAAGAAGGCGTCGATTTAGTTTTTGGCTATCCCGGCGGCGTCGTTTTGAAACTCTACGACGAAATTTATAAAATGAAATTCCCAAACATTTTGACGGGACACGAACAAGGCGCGGTACACGCGGCGGACGGTTACGCAAGAGCGACTGGAAAAGTTGGCGTTGTAATTGCGACTTCAGGACCCGGCGCGGCTAATTTAATCACCGGCATTGCAACCGCAAATATGGATTCAGTGCCGCTTGTTTGCATTACGGGACAAGTTGCACGCCCCGCCATTGGCAAGGATTCTTTCCAAGAAGTTGACGTTTGCGGCATTACTACGCCGATTACCAAACATAATTATCTTGTCAAAGATGTTGAAGATTTGCCCCGCGTCGTCAAGGAAGCATTTTTCATTGCACGGACGGGCAGACCTGCGCCTGTTTGCATTGACATTGCGGCAAATGTTTTTAATACCGAAATTGATTTTGAATATCCCGAAGAAGTGAAACTGCGCGGTTACACGGCTGAAAATCCCTGCGACGAAAAGGCGATTGATGAAGTTGTAGCGGCGGTTGAAAAAGCTGATTTCCCGCTGGTCTTTGTCGGCGGCGGCGTTATTTCTTCAGAAACTTCAAATGTTGTAAGAGAAATTTTAGACCGTCTCGGCTGCCCTTCAACTTCAACTTTGATGGGCTTGGGTTGCATTGAACCTGACAGAGAAGGTTATTTAGGTTTTGCCGGTATGCACGGCAGTTACGGCGCAAATATTGCAATTCAAAAATGCGATTTGCTCCTTTGCATTGGCATGAGATTCAGCGACCGCGTTACAGGCAAAGTTGCTGATTTTGCGCCTGACGCCAAAATTGTTCATTTTGAAATTGATCCTGCCGAAATTAACAAAAATGTTCAAGTTGATTATAAAGTTTTGGGCGATTTAAAAAATTCGTTGCCGATTTTCCGCGACAAACTCAACGCCTCTGCAACCAATTTCAAACAGAAATTTAACAGTTGGCTGAACATTTCCATTGAAACGGGCAACCAACATTTATTCAGTTACAAAACTGAAGGCGACGTAATTAAACCTGGCGCGCTCATTTCAAAAATCAGCGAACTTTGCGACGCTAATACAATCGCAGTTACTGACGTTGGACAACACCAAATGTGGGCGGCTCAATTTTTCAAGCCGCAAGCTCCGCGCCAATTTTTGACAAGCGGCGGACTCGGCACAATGGGTTATGGACTTCCCGCCGCAATGGGCGCAAAATTGGCTTGTCCCGATAAAAATGTTGTACTTTTTACGGGCGACGGCTCAATTATGATGAATATTCAAGAGTTGGCGACAATCGCAGATAACAACATTGATATTAAAATTGTCATCGTCCACAATTTTATTTTGGGAATGGTAGGACAGTGGCAGAGACTTTTCTACAATCATCATTACAGCGCGTCGGAATTAAATTTGAAACGCGATTTTATAAAAATTGCTGAAGCTATGGGCGTGCGCGGCTATCGTTTGACTAAGGCGGAAGAACTTGAAACCGAATTGCCGGAAATTTTATTTTCAAAAGGCGCAGCAGTAATTGATGTTTATGTTCCGCAAGATGAAAATGTTTTGCCGATGGTACCCGGCGGCAAGCGTTTAGATCAAATGGTTTTGGATTAGTTTAATCAGAGTTTTGTAAATTTAAAATTTTGCCATTTATTATGAACTGTTGGTAAATTCTTGATAGTTGTATAGTTGGATAGTTTTGTAGTGTTATAGTGCGGTAGTAAAAACTATCACACTAACAACTAGGGCGTGTTGAATAATTTCACGAATAAATTTTTGTTAGATGAGAGCGAAGAACTAAGATGCCGCGCAGGACGCGCGGAGCAAATGCTCTTATTCATCGCATTTGCAGGCAGGTGCGTTTTTTTCGAGGACGAAAAAAAGCACCGCTAAAAGCTCCTTTCTTTTTGGTACTTTTTCAGCTAAAGAGCACGCTTGCTACGCAACCGCGCAGGAGCAGCAAAGAAAAAGTACGTTCGATATATAAAATAAAAAAAATTACATTTAAAAAGTGAATTATTAAATAGCACCTATTTTAAAACAAAATTTTTTACCGACAAACTCTAAAAACTTGCCACTAAATTAAGGAGGTTTGAACTTGAAAAAATTTTTATTAGCTGTCCTTGTAGACAATAAACCAGGCGTATTAACGCACGTTGCGGGATTAATCAGCCGCCGCGCTTTTAACATTGAAAGTATTTCCGCAGGTTACACCGAAGAACCAAGCGTTACAAGAATTAATATTGTTGTCAGCGTCGAAAGTGAAAACGAACTCGACCAAGTTGTTAATCAACTCGGAAAATTAATTGACGTTATCAAAATTGTAAACCTCAGTAAAGCCCCTTCGATTGAGCGCGAATTGGTTTTAATAAAGGTTAAGGCGTCAAAAGAAGCACGCGCCGATTTAGTCAGCGTGGTTGAAATTTTCCGCGCAAAAATTGTTGACGTGACAAGCGAAAATGTCATTATCGAATTGACAGGCAATCAGCAAAAAATTGACGCAATTTGCGAAGTTTTGAGCGATTATGAAATTGTTGAAATTGCGCGTACAGGTGCCATTGCGCTTTCACGCGGTCCAATTCCCGTTAAAAAAATGTGAGGCAATTTTAAAATGAATACATTTGAAAAAATGCCTCCCGTGTTTGAATATGATTATTACGAAACTGAAGTTGTGGCAAGAAAAGTAAACGCGGTTAAACTTTGCCAAAAACTTAATACGCTTGACGTTGAAAATTATCAAGAAAAAGAAAAAATTATCCGTGAACTTTTTGGCAGTGTTGGCGAAAATCCTATTGTATTGCCGACTTTTACTTGCGATAACGGCAAAAATATTTACATTGGAAATCATTTTTTGGCAAATTGCAACGTTACAATTTTGGATATTCACGAAGTGCAAATTGGCGATTATGTGATAATTGCGCCGAATACTTTAATTACAACGGTTAATCACCCGCTTAATCCATTGAGTCGGCGTAAACATTTAGCCATTGCAAAACCTGTAAAAATTGGTAACGATGTTTGGATTGGCGCAAATGTTGTAATTTTGCCCGGCGTAACCGTTGGAAACAATGTTGTAATTGCGGCGGGCGCGGTTGTTACTGAAGATGTTCCGGATAATTCTTTAGTCGGCGGAGTTCCTGCGAAACTGATTAAAACTCTGCCAAATGACATTGAATAGACGATTTATCAATCGGCAACTGAATAAATTCATCAAAATAAAAAAACGTCCGTCGAAAATTTGGCGGGCGTTTTTTTACGCAATAAATTAAGTTACAATAAAAAATCTGCAAAAACTATGTTGCCGAGTTTCATACCGTGCGGCGTCAAAAAAATTCTGCCGTCGGAATTTTCAAGCAGTCCGGATTTTATATTTTTTTCGATAACTTCGCCGTAAATTTCAAAAATATCTTTTCCGAAATTTTGGGCGAACTTCTCGACGCTCAAACCTTCGGCAGTACGTAAACCCAAAAAGCAAAATTCTTCCATAGCCGCTTTTGGCGTGACAATTTCCTCAAGCACGGAAACACTTTCGCCGTTGCGGATTTTTTTTATATAAGTTGCAACGTCAATGACGTTTGAATTTCTTATTTTTCCGTCGTAAGAATGTGCGCCCGCGCCGAATCCCAAATATTTTGCACCTGTCCAGTAGCCGAGATTGTGGCGACTTTCAAAATTTTCTTTTGCAAAATTTGAAATTTCGTAACGGCGAAAACCGAAACGCGGCAAAGTTGCAACAATTATATCGTACATTGCGTTATCATCAGGCAAATTTAATTTCCCTTCGGCGTACATTTTGCCAAAATTTGTACCGTCCTCAATTTCAAAGCCGTAAATTGAAATGTGTTGCACGTCCTGCGCGAGCGCAAATTCCAAATCGTTTTCAACGTCAATCAAAGATTGAGTCGGCAAGCCGTACATTAAATCAATACTGACATTATCAAAATATTTTTTTGCAAGCTGAATCGCATCAATCGCCGCATCTTTGGTGTGAATCCTGCCGAGAATTTTTAAAAGTTCGTTATTGAAACTTTGCACGCCCAAACTTAAACGATTAAATCCAATTTCGCGCAGGTTACGCAAATAATTTTCATCAACCGTGCCGGGATTAGCCTCAATGGTAATTTCTGCCGTGCCGTCAATTTTGAACTGCGAAATAATTTTTTCAAGCTGTTCAATTTTTAAAACTGTAGGAGTACCGCCGCCAAAATATAGGGAATAGGGGGCAGGGGTTAGGGAATAGGGCGTTGATTTTATTTCGGAAATAAGCGCGTCAACGTAATTTGAAATTTCATCAGTGTCTGCAACTTTTGAATTGAACGCGCAGTAATTGCATTTTCTTACACAAAATGGAATGTGTACATAAATCGAATTAATCATTTTTTTTCACCGGCTTAAAAATTTTTCCATGATATTTTTGTCCCCATTGCTCAAAATCATATTCAAAAAGCATTTCATAATTTGGATCATTTGACAGCAATAAATAGGGGATTTTATCAACAGTTGTTATAAAAATGTGCGTGAAATTGTACCGAGAAAAAAATTCTCTGTAATCTAAATCGCCGCGCAATAATTCCAAATACTCTTGGATTATATCTTTTTGTTGATTGTTGGAAAGGGCGAAAATTTCGGGGCGTGCGTCAATATAACATTTAATTTTGTGAAATTCAAAATAACCGCCGCTGTTAAAGCCTGTCCAAAGTTTTATATCTTCAGCGCGATTTTCATTTAACAAAAATTCTACCGCCGGCTTGTGCTGTTCGTAGTTTATAGGCGGCATTTTAAAATAAGAACCTGCGAAAAAAAGTATTGCCTGAAAAACTGACAACGCTATTAACGGCTTGCGACGCAATATAAAAATTTCTTCGCTGAATAATTTTCCTTCCCGTCTGTAAAAAAATGTAAAGCATATCAAAAAAATTATTGACAATGCAAAAATTATTTTCATCGGCGCGTGCATTTCCAAAATTGAATTTTCCGCAAATCTGTAAATGAAAAATGTTTCAACCGCCAAAATAACAGCCATTATTACAAATACTTTGCATTTCCAATTAAAAATTTTATCGAACGGATGCCAATCTTTGGCGGCGTAAGCAAGCGGAAATGTTGACAACATTAAAAATAAAAATATGTTGCGTATTGCCCAAAATCCCAAAATCATTATCCCGAATGACAGAAAAAAATATCGCAACGGCAAAGATTTTTTGGTAAACGCAATTATCAGCAACGCAGAAAATACAAATAAAATTATTCCTAAAGTATCGCCGACAGAGGCGGGTTGCATTTCAGTAATTACGCCGTGAATTTTCGGATCATATGACGTAAATACAAATGTCATTGCTTCCCAGCCGTAAGGATTTATGAAACCCGCCAAAAATATTCCGACTGCCGACAAAATCAGCGGCTTTAACGGTATGTCAAAATTTTGTGCAGGTTTTATTTTCAAATATAAACTTTCGGCAATGAAAGGCAACATTAAAATTATCAACATTGGAAAAAGTGCCGCGTGCAGATTTATAAAAAATACCGACAATAGCGGCAAAATGCACAGCGTCCAAATTTTTTTCTCACGTGAAAATTTTTCCAGCAAAAATATTTCAATCAGCAAAATTAGCGTAGAAAGAATTTGCGGGCGCGTTACAATAAATTCAATCGTAACAGGCTTTGCAATAGCCAACGCCAACAGTATCGAAATTTTTTTATTGCCGTCGCTGACATATAAACAAAGTTTGTAGTAGATGAACATTAAAATAAAACCGACGAGCCACGCAAAAAATATTAAACCGTCCGCGCCAAATATGTTGTAAATTTTCCAGAAAATAACCGCCGTCAACCATTGCTCCATAACGTAATGAAGACCTTCATGCATTGTTGCAAATTCGATGTGTGGAATTATTCCCGTTTCAACGACGTACCTCCCGCAATTCAAAATAAACCATGTATCGTTGTCAATTCGCCACGATATAAAAAGTGTTACACAGCCGACTAACATAATCAGTAAGCCGTTATAACCAATTTTGCCAATTTTATCTGCTAAAATTTTTTACACCTCCAATTTTATTTTTTCAAAAATTTTATTACTGCGTCACGAAATTTTTTATAGAAAGGTTTTTCAAGCATAACGGCATGAGAACCGCCGATTATTTCCACAAATTCAGAGTCTGCCGACAAATTTTTAACGGCGTCAGAAAGTGCGGCGCGGTTAATGTAGTCGTCTTTCGTGCCTTCAATAATCAGCAACGGACATTTCAAATTTTCAAGTTTAATCAAGCGATTACTTTTAGCTGAAAGAATTTCAACGCGGCAACCGTTCGGACTGGAATTTTTATCATATTTCCAACAATTCGCCAAAAAAGTATTTGCAACGGCAGGATCAATTATTTCAAAATCAATTTTGCCGTTCGTCAATTTTTGGAAATCGTCTGCCGCGTGTTCCCACGTGTTGTTATGAAAAGGCGTTGTAACATTTGCCGCGCCGATACCTGTAAAAATCGGCGCATATAAAATCAGGCGGCGAACTTTTTCGGGATATTTCGCCGCAAATCTTGAAGTTGAAATTGTGCCGAAACTCCAGCCGAGTAAATCAATTTTGCCCGCGTTAATTTTATCGACTGCCGCGTTAATATCTTCCGCCGCGTAATCGCCATTTATAATGAAACCGTCATTTAGCGCGTCGGAGCGTCCGTAGCCCGTCAAATCCAAAGTGTAAACCGCGTAACCTTTCCGCGCCAAAAATTTTGCAAAACTGTAATCTGCAATATCAACGTCGAAAACATGCGAAGAATAAGTCAGCCCGTGTATCAGCAAAATATTTTTTGTCGGTGCATTGCCAGCAACTTTCAAGCAACTCAAATATAAATTGTAACCGTTGCGTTCAAGCGGAATTTTAGAAATTTCATAATTCGCCGCGTTTGCCGTGCTGACAGAAATTAAAATTGCAACTGCAAAAATCAATCTGAAAATGTTTTTGTAAAGCGTCAAAATATTTTCCTCCTCAATGCCGCTAAAATCGCTTTAAACGCCTTTTGAAACGTTCGGGGTATAATTTACTTAAAAATTTTAAAAGGCGCGTAAAAGGCAAAATACGCGGAAATTAAACATCGTCATTGACTGTCAAAACTGCCATAAAAGCCTCTTGCGGCAATTCGACACTTCCAACGGCTTTCATGCGTTTTTTGCCTTCTTTTTGTTTTTCTAAAAGTTTGCGCTTGCGTGAAACGTCGCCGCCGTAACATTTCGCCAAAACATCTTTACGACGCGCTTTGACAGTTTCACGGGCTATAATTCTGCCGCCAATCGCCGCTTGCACCGGAATATCAAAAAGTTGTTCGGGAATAATTCGCTTGAGTTTTAACGCTAAAGTACGTCCGACTTTTGCGGCGCGGGTACGGTGAACAATGGAGCTTAAAGCGTCAACCATATCGCCATTTAACAAAATATCCAGCTTGACTAAATCGGATTCGGAATAACTTGAAGGTTCATAATCCAAACTTGCATAACCGCGCGTCATTGATTTCAGCTTGTCGAAAAAGTCGTAAATAATTTCATTCAGCGGAATTTCATATGTCAGCATAACGCGGGTTTTGTCGATATAGTCCATTGATTTGTAAATGCCGCGCTTTTCCCTGCCAAGTTCCATAACCGCGCCAATATAATCGGCGGGAACAATAACAGTTGCTTTAACAATCGGTTCTTCGATAGATTGAATTTCAGTCATCGGCGGCAAGGCGGCAGGATTGTCAATCGTCAAAACTTCGCCGTTTGTTTTGTTGACTTTGTAAACGACGCTCGGCGCGGTTGTAACAAGTTTCAAATTATATTCACGTTCCAAACGTTCCTGCACTACGTCCATATGCAACAAGCCTAAAAAGCCGCAACGAAAACCGAATCCCAACGCGGCTGAAGTTTCCGGCTCATAAACTAATGCGGCGTCATTGAGTTGCAATTTTTCCAACGCCTCTTTTAAATTGTCGTAGTCAACGCTGTCAGTCGGATAGAGTCCGCAAAAAACCATCGGCACGGGCGCACGATAACCCGCCAATGCTGCAGCAGGTTTTTCAACATTTGTAACAGTGTCGCCGACTCTAACGTCTCTTACGTCTTTTAAGCTGCCGCAAATGTAGCCGACTTCGCCCGCGTTCAATTCTGCAACTTCATGCATTGACGGCGTAAAAATTCCAATTTCCGTACAATCAAAT
>CAJOGS010000068.1:0-8692 GCA_905234045.1 uncultured Selenomonadaceae bacterium
GAAAATCTTGCAACACGTCCCGAAGTTGAAGCACTCTTGAAAACTATAGCTTGATAGTGTGATAGTTGGATAGTGTGATAGTGTGATAGTGCGATAGTGTGACAGCTATACCACTACACCACTATACCACTACTAACGATGAACGAACATTTTAAAATCTAAATAAAGGAGGCGATACCGTTGAAAATTACAAATTTTATTTCCAAAAAATCAGTGGCGTTGGACGTTCACCCTTCGACAAAACAAGAAGCGATTGATATGCTGATTGATTTATTGATGACGGCGGGCGCAGTCAAAGATAAAGAGGTAGTGCGCCGCGATGTTTTGTCACGTGAAGCGCAAGGCTCAACCGGTTTATATGACGGTTTGGCAACGCCGCACGCTCAAGACACGGCAGTTAAAAAAACCGCCATTTCAATTATCACAGTTCCCGAAGGAGTCAATTTTGATTCAGTAGATAATAAACCTGCGCGACTGATTGTACTTTTTGCCGCGCCGCTTAAAGCCGCTACAGCCGAAATGACTGAAATGGGGCGTTTGGCAGTTTTGCTGATGGATTCAGAATTCAAAGAAAGTTTAATCCGCGCAAAATCTGTTGACGAAGTTATAAAACTTATCGACGCCAAAGAGTCTGAACGCTCTAAAAGTGAAGTTCCCGAAGTTACGGGCGATTCAAAAATTATTGCGGTTACGGCTTGCCCTACAGGTATTTCTTCTTCATTTATGGCGCGTGAATCGTTAAAAAGATGTGCTGAAAAAATGGGTATCAATGTCCGCGTTGAAGTTTACGGCGCGGCGGGCGTTTATCACGCCTTGACTGATGAAGAAATTCAAAACGCAGACTTTGTAATTATTGCCGCAAGTAAAAAAGTTCCCATTTCTCGTTTCAACGGCAAAAAAATGATTCAAACTGCCGTTGGTACGGCTATTCGCAAGCCTGAACAACTTTTTGAAAGAATTAAAGCAGGTCAGGCGCAAGTTTTCCACGCAAAAGAGGACGATGAACCTATCAGTAAAAAAATCATCAAGAAAATCAAGAGTATTTTTAGTTAAATAAACGGTGATGACAGAAATGAAAAATTTTAAATTCTTGCCGATGTTTTTATTAATTTTCGGCATTGTAATTGGAAGTTTCAGCAATACCGCACAAGCGGCAACGTGGAAAAATCTTGAAATTGTGAACACTACGGGAAAAACTATTGATGCTGTTTACCTTGTTATCAGCGGTTATGAAGGCTGGGGCAAAGATTTACTCGGAGACACCGTCATAAAGAATGGAAAGTCAAAAACCATTCGCTATAACGCGGATTACAGCCGTTTTGATTTCAGAATAGTTTTCTCCGACGGCAAGGAACTTAAATGGACTGACAATAACGCCTTGAAATTAACCGGCAAATGGCGTTTAACTGTATTTTACAATACTCAAACTAAAAATTATCACGTACACTACAATTAATTTTTTAACTTAGTTAAAGACGGCAGCTGTATATTTATTTTTATTTATTCCGCAGACGCCGTTTGGAATTATAACTCTAATATTTTAAAGGAAGTGTGACTCATGAGAGTAACCGAATTGCTAAAAAGTGTTAGCATTGATCTCGGTGCCAACGTCAAGGACAAGCAAGACGCTATTGCACATCTTGCCGACTTGATGGAAAAAGGCGGAAATCTCAAAGACAAGGCGCAATACTTAAAAGACGTGCGCGCCCGTGAAGCAAGCGGTACAACCGGTCTTGGCGACGGTATTGCTACACCGCATGCAAAATCTAAAGGCGTTAAATCGCCCGGTCTTGCAGCAATGACTATTCCTGCAGGTATCGACTTTGAATCAATGGACGGCAACCCCGCCCGCTTGTTCTTCGCTATTGCCGCACCTGACGGGGATAACGATGAACATTTGCAAATTCTTTCAAAACTCGCAACAATGATTATGGATCCTGATTTCAAAGAAGCATTGATTGCAGCGAAAACCAAAAAAGAATTTTTACAGATTATTGACGACAAAGAAGACGGCAAATTCCAGGCTCCTGCGGCGGCAGGTTCTTCATCTGTCGATATTTCAAAACCTGCAAGCGATCATATTCAAATTTTGGCGGTTACAGCTTGCCCGACAGGTATTGCTCATACATTTATGGCGGCTGAATCTTTGGAACAACACGCCAAAAAGCGCGGCATTTCAATCAAAGTTGAAACAAACGGCTCCGGCGGCGCAAAAAATATTTTGACTGCCGACGAAATTGCCAAAGCTGACGGCATCATTGTTGCAGCTGATAAAAATGTTGCTATGGCGCGTTTCAACGGCAAGAAAGTTGTTATTACAAAAGTTGCCGACGGTATCAACAAGGCTGATGAATTGATTGACAGAGCGTTAAGCGGTTCTGCTCCGGTTTATCACGCAAAAGACGGCGATTCTGCAGGCGCATCTGTAGGCGGCGGCGGCGAAAATGAAAGTCTCGGACGTCAAATTTACAAACATTTGATGAACGGCGTTTCACATATGTTGCCATTCGTCGTTGGCGGCGGTATCTTAATCGCTATTGCATTCTTAATCGACGGTATGACGGTTGATTTTGATTCACTTCCGCAAGATCAAAGAGGAAACTTTGGTTCAATCAATGAAATTGCGGCATTCTTCATGAAGATAGGCGGCGCGTCCTTCGGCTTTATGTTGCCTGTTCTTGCCGGTTTTATTGCAATGTCTATTGCAGACCGCCCCGGTCTTGCGGCCGGTTTTGTCGGCGGCGCACTCTCTGCAGGCAACGGTTCAGGTTTCTTGGGCGCATTGCTCGCAGGTTTCCTCGCAGGTTACATTGTAAATGGTCTCAAAAAAGCATTCAGTTGCTTGCCTCAAGCATTGGAAGGTACAAAGCCAATTTTGCTTTATCCGTTGTTCGGTATCTTGATTATCGGCTTTATCTGCCAAATCATTATCGGACCTCCTGTGTCTATTGCCAATGAATGGTTGATTGACACATTGAAGAATATGGATCCTTCCGCAAAATTACTCGTTGGCGCAGTTGTCGGCGGTATGATGGCTATTGATATGGGCGGTCCTATCAACAAAGCGGCTTATGTTACAGGTACAGGCTTATTAGCCGGCGGCGAATATGGCGTTATGGCGGCTGTTATGGCCGGCGGTATGGTTCCGCCTTTGGCTATTGCACTTTGTACGTTTTTCTTCAAGAGCAAATTCACCAAACAAGAACAAAGTACAGCTCCCACAAATATTGTTATGGGTCTTTCGTTCATTACTGAAGGTGCTATTCCTTTTGCGGCGGGCGATCCGTTGCACGTCATTCCTTCCTGTGCGATCGGTTCAGCTATTGCAGGTGCATTGACAATGATGTTTGATTGCACCTTGCGCGCTCCTCACGGCGGCATTTTCGTTGTTCCTACAATCGGAAATCCGGGAATGTATCTTGTAGCTATTTTCGTCGGCGCAGTTGTCGGCGCAGTTATTCTCGGTTTCATCAGAAAACCTCGTCCTCAAGATTGATAATTAATCGAATATAAAAATTTCAGCCCTGCCGAAAAATTCGGCGGGGCTTTTTTGATTGTGTAATTCAAATAACGCTTAAAATGGATTTTAAGGCGTCTATCCTTCAATTTTGATAACTTATTCATAAAATACTTTAAAAATGCGTTGTAGGCGATTTTAGAGGCATTTACGACGGTTTTTTAGTGGTTAGTTGTTAGTTGTTAGTGAAATACTACTGGGGCGTGTTGAAAAATAAATATAACTGAAAAATTGCAGATGATTAACGAACTAAATTTTGTAAGATGAGAACGAAAAACTAAGATGCCGCGCAGGACGCGCGGCTCAGGCGGCGTGCGAATGAGCGTGAAGCGAATTAACGCCGCAAAAAGCGTCTTTCTTTTTGGTACTCTTTGACAAGACAAAGAAAAAGTACATTTAAAAAATTAAAAATATTTTACCAACAGTCTATAGAAATATCTTAAAATGGACTTTACCAACAGACACTAAATTTATTTTTCTTTAAAAAAGAAAAATAACAAAAGAAAGAGATTTTAGCGGTCGTCCGTGACCTATTACAACAAAAGTTTAACTTTACCAACAGCAGTTAATAAGACCTTACCAACCAGCCATAAAAATATAGAAAATGCGGCTAATATTTTAAAAAATTTTTAGAAAATTTGTTGAAGGAATTGCAAGGAAATTATAGAAAATCTTAGATTAATTTTATACGCAAAAGAAAGAGAGGTGTAAAAACTGTTGCCAAAAATTCGGCGGCAGTTGCTCAAATGGACAATATCAAGAGTATCAAAACTAAATTTCTTCTGGTGTTATTGCCATTTTTTCTGATTAGTTTTACAGTTTTTTCGGTTGTCAGTTATCAAATTTGTAACAAAGAACTTGTTGAAAACGCAGATAATAATGCCCGTGCGATTGGCGAACAAGTCTCTGTATCTCTCGAAAAACTTTTACAAGAAAAATCTATCTTGTTACAAGAATTGGCGACTAATCCCGCAATAGTCAACGGCGATTATAATGCCAAACTTGCCGCGCTAAAAGAAGTACAAAAACATACAGTAGGATTTGATATGGTTGCAGTAACAGATTCAAAGGGTACTGCCTTCAATGAAAAAGAAAAAGTTATGGAGCGCGGCTCCCGTGAATATTTCAAACAGGTTATGGCAACCGGCAAGCCTTTTATGACTGGTCCTTCAATTTCCGGCTCAACCGGAAAACTTATTACAATTTTGGCGTATCCTGTCAAAAACAATGCCGGCGAAACTATGTATATTGTTTACGGCACTGTTAATTTGGGCACACTCTCTGAAATGGTCGGTGAATTTCACTTCATGAAAAGCGGCTATGTTTGCGCCATTGATGAAGACGGCGTTGTCATAGGCGATAAACAAAATCCTGACTCTGTAGGCAAATTGGATTTAACAAAAGACGACGGCGAAATAAAAATAGATCAAAGTTTGCGCGACGGTTTTAAACAGGCAGTTACTACAGATCAGCAATATTCAGGTTATTATAAAACTGCGGACGGCAAAGAAATGAAGGCAGTTTTTACGCCGGTTCATCTCGGCGAAAGACGTTGGATAACAATGGCAACCGCGCCTGTTGAAGAAATTGAGGCGGCGTCAAGTTCGCTTTTAAAAATTTTATTAATTTTGTCGATAGTAATTGTTTGTATTGCAGTTGCAATTATTTATGTTGTCGGAACAAAAATGGCTGAACCGATTCAAAAACTGCGCGACGAATGTGCAGTTATAAACAGCGGCGATCTTCGCCAAGAAACTACAGGCATTACAAGTGCCGATGAAATTGGCGTCCTTGCCAACGGTTTTAACGAAATGCGAAAAACTATGCGTAATCTTTTGAAAGATATTGCAGACGACGCCGAACAAGTTGCCGCCGCAAGCAGAAATTTAACAGATTCTGCAAATCAATCTTCGCAAGCCTCGACGCAAGTTTCACACTCAATAGCCGCAATAGCTGACGGCGTTAAAAATCAATCTAAGGCGGCTGAAACTACTGACAGCGAAGCTGTAACCATTGCCGAAACTGCCAATAACATTATGGAAAAAACCAACGCCATTTCAGTTGTAACTCATATGACGGTTGAAGGTACCGAAAACGGACGCGCCTCCATTCGTGATGTTGTTGATCAAATGGAAAAAATTTCAAATGCAATGCAGACTATTCAAACTGCTACTAACAGAATGGCGGAAAGTTCTGAAGAAATCAATAAAATTGTCGGCATTATTTCAAATATCGCAGGACAGACGAATTTGCTTGCACTTAATGCAGCGATTGAAGCGGCGCGCGCAGGTGAAGCGGGCAAAGGTTTTGCAGTCGTTGCAGATGAAGTCAGAAAACTTGCTGAAGAAACTGATGCATCTTCTAAAAAAATTACCGAACAAATTTCTAAAAATGCTGATATTATGTCAAAGGCGTTGCAGTCAACCACTGAAGGCACGGAAAATGTAAAAACAGGATTGGCGGCTGTCAAGGAGGCTGACACTGTTTTTGATGAAATTTCTATTTCCATTCAAGCTCTTGCCGGTGAAATTGACGATATCGCACAATCAATTAACGTAATGGCGAATTCTGCACAAGGAATGAGAGACTCTATGAACAATATCAGAGAAATCAGCGAGAAAAATTCAGACGCAACTCAAGCCGTTTCAGCCGCAACTGAAAAACAATCTGAATCTATGGAAAATGTTTCGGTTGCAAGTAAATCTTTGGCAGATTTGGCTGAAGGTCTTCAAAAATCTGTTTCAAAATTCCGCGTCAGATGATTTGATTGTTAGGTTTTAGGTTTTAGGTTTTAGAATTTTCACTAACCACTAACAACTAGATACTGTTGAATAAATCTGTTTTTAAATTTTTTCTAATTGAACGAACTTTTTCTTTGTCTTGTCAAAGAAAGGTACAGCAAATGCTCGTACTCCTCGCATTTGCAAGAAAGACGCTTTTTTCTCCGCGCGTCCTGCGCGGCATTTAATTTTTCGCTCTTAGTCAGCAAAATTTTTCCCGAATCCCTAACAACTAACAACTATTTTCAAGTGATTCTAATTTATAATTTGATAGAAAATTTTATATTGGAGGTTTTAAAATGAAAAATGCAGTACACTTTGGCGCAGGAAATATCGGGCGCGGCTTTATCGGTTTACTTTTGAGCAAGGCGGGCTATCACGTAACCTTCATTGATGTTATTGATTCGCTTGTTGACGACATTAACAATCAGAAAAAATATAACGTTCAAATAGCCGGAAAACCTGAAAAAATTCTCGTTGAAAATATAAGTGCGATTGACAGCGACAGAAACGACGTTGCAGTTGACGCGGTTGTTGAAGCCATTGCCGACGCTGATATTATTACAACTGCGATTGGTCCAAACAATTTAAAATATCTCGGCGAAAATTTGGCGAAAGGTTTAACCAAACGCATTGCAAAGAAAAATATGAAGCCGCTGAATATTATTGCTTGTGAAAATATGTTCGGCAGTTCAACCGCGCTGAAAAATTTCATTTACGCCAAACTTTCTGACGAAATGAAAAACGAACTTGACAGACTTGTCGGTTTCCCTGACGCGGCAGTTGACAGAATCGTCCCCAATCAATCGCACGGCGAAAAACTTTTGGTAACGGTTGAAGAATACGCAGAATGGGACGTTGACGCAAAACAGGCTGTAGGCGATTTAAGCGGTATTCAAGGCTTGAATTTGGTTGACAATCTGAACGCCTATATTGACAGAAAAATTTTCACGGTAAACACCGGACATGCCGCCATTGCTTACCTTGCCTATCAGCACGGCATTAACGATATTTCAAATGCTCTGCGCGTTCCGGAAATTTTGGAAACTACGCGGGACGTTTGGGCGGAAACTTCGGCATTATTGACGGCTAAATATAAATTCGCTCCCGCAAGTCATCGCCGTTATATTCAGACTGTCGAAAATCGCTTTGCCAATCCTTACCTTTCAGATGAAGTTATAAGAGTTGCAAGAAATCCCAAGCGTAAACTTTCAGAAAATGACAGAATAATTTACCCTGCAAATCAACTTGCCTTGCATGATGTAAACCCTGAAGCGTTGGGCAAAGTTGCCGCCGCCGCTTTCAAATTCGATTTTGACGCAGATACTGAGGCTGTCGAAATTCAAAACTATATTTTAGAAAACGGTATCGACGCCGCCATTACTCATTTTACAGGAGTAAATCCCGGCTCCAAACTTTTCTATATTATCAAGAAAAATTTCTAAAAAACTGTAGTAACTATGGATTGTTTAATAATATGAAAATTTTAAAACAGGATTATTAAAAACGCGCCAAGCAGTTCGGACAAAAATTTTTTCAAAAATTTATCGTACATTAAAAAAAATTTTCGCCGCTCAAAGTCGAGCGGTTTTTTTATTTGTGATATAATTTTTCAAAAACTTTGGAGGCTTGAAATTGAAAACTAAATTTAAAGAAAGAATCGACGCCGAAATTTCTGCAACGAAATTTTTTGACGAATTGCCCGCAGAAATCGGCGGCTACAATCTGAAAAAAATTTTGTCGGAAGACGGCGACAAATTTTTTTATTTCAGTTACGAAAATGAAAAAATTCACCGCACTTTCACAACGTATTTTCACGAGGAAACTTCAGAATACAAAGTGCGCGTTAAAATCGGCTTAACCGAATTTTGCTTGACGAAATTTTTTACAAACAAATTTGAAAAATTTACAGAAATTCTCAAAAATGAAATGCAAACGGCGATTGAAAATCTTTCCGCGCCCGCCAATATTGAAACAGATTTACTGATTGCCGAGAAAAATTTCGGCGCATGGGAATATCCAAAAACTTTGCCGGAAAATCTTGAAGGCTTTGAACTTTTCATAACGCCGGAAAAGCCGGTTAAAATTACCAACGGTTCTTACATAATTTTGAATTACAGCAACTTTGAAATTAACGGCGATTTAACAATTTATTACAATGTTTATACCGACAATTTCAGCGGCGAATCAAAAATTAATCTTGTGCCAAATGTCAGCTATCTTTTCGACGCGGATAACCTTAAAGATTTAGAATCAAAACTGCAAAAAAATTTGTCGGCTGAATTGATAAACATAAAAAAATTTTCTGAATAATTTCGGCAGGAACTTTAAATTAAAAAGGCGAATTTATAACGAAATTTATAATGCAATATTTGGAGGTAATTTTTATGGATCA
>CAJOGS010000068.1:8746-11080 GCA_905234045.1 uncultured Selenomonadaceae bacterium
TGTGTGTACGGTTTTCACAATGGATATTATGAGTAATAATAAAGCAGAAGTCGAAGAATTTCGCAGTATGTTGGTAAAAGACGTTGAAGAATCGCTTAGAAATCAAACATTAAGTGCGATAAGTGCCATTGAAAGTATTCGCAAGCGTCAAGTAGCAGGAGAATTGACAGAAGAACAAGCAAAGAAACAAGCGGCTGATGTAGTTCGTGATATGCGTTATGAAGGCGACGGCGGCTATTTTTGGATTGATACTTTTGAAGGCGTAAACGTCGTTTTACTCGGGCGTGAAAAAGTTGAAGGTAAATCCCGTATTGATTCAGTTGACCCGAGCGGCAGACACTTTATCAAAGAAATGATTGAAAACGGCAGAAAACAAGGCGGCGGCTTTACAGATTTGGAATTTGCAAAACCGAATCAAACTGAACCTTTGCCGAAGAAAAATTACACTTTAGCTTATGAACCTTACAAATGGGTTGTAGGTACAGGCGTTTGGATTGATTACATTGATTCACGTGTTGCAGAAATGCAAGTACGTTCCGACGAAAATTTAAAAAGCACTATTACCAAAATGATGATTGTCGGTATTCTCGTTTTGGCTGTTATGATTGCGGCGGCTGTTGTATTTTCAAATTATCTTATTATGCCGATTCGCAAACTTACACACACTTTGGACGTTTTGTCAACGGGCGATT
This sequence comes from uncultured Selenomonadaceae bacterium, assembly GCA_905234045.1. Classification (GTDB taxonomy): domain Bacteria; phylum Bacillota; class Negativicutes; order Selenomonadales; family Selenomonadaceae; genus Quinella. Next base: position 9,439 of record CAJOGS010000068.1, read on the forward strand.
TCCGCAATGTTCATACAGATGAAACTGATATGCAACGTAAAGACGAAATTGGCGTTATGGTTCGTGCGGTACGCCAACTTCAAGATAATGTCAGCTCAATGATAAGCAAGGTTATGACTTCAGCCGAACAAGTAGCGGCGGCGTCAGAAGAATTGACTGCAAGCGCGGATCAATCTACAACCGCAATCAATCAAGTTGCAGAATCAATCGTCAATGTTGCGGGCGCATGCACCGAACAATTTGGCGAAGTCGAAAATGCAACTGCAAAAGCTGAAGAACTCAAAGAACATATGGACGTTTTCAACAACACCTTGAAAGGCTCCGCAAAAGAAATTGAACAGACAAATACCGCCGCTGAAAACGGAAATAAAGCCGTTCAACACGCTATCAGCGAAATGCAGAAAATTGAATCTTCAGTTGCGGCATCTGCTGACGTTATCGCACAACTTGGCGACGAATCCGAAAAAATCGGCAAGATTGTTGACGCCATTGCAAATATCGCTGACCAAACTAACTTACTTGCATTGAACGCGGCTATTGAAGCGGCGCGCGCAGGTGAACACGGCAGAGGCTTTGCTGTTGTTGCTGATGAAGTCAGAAAACTTGCCGAACAATCTCAAATTTCCGCAAAAGAAATTTCAACTTTGATCGGCTCAATTCAAAATAAATCTCAAGATGCGGTTAATGCCATGCAAGAAGGCGTCAATAACGTTAAAACCGGTGCAACTGCAGTTGATGACGCAGGCAAGACTTTCAAAATTATCAGCGAAAAAGTTACCGAAGTTTCAAAGAGTTCCGCAAAAATGGAATCCATTGTTAAAGAACTTGTTGCAAGTACCGACGTTATTACACAATCAGTTGACAAAATTAATGTCAAGAGCCGCGAAGTTGCAAGCGAATCTGAAACAGTTTCGGCATCCGGTGAAGAACAATCTGCAACAATGCATGAAATTGCAGATGCCAGCCGTTCACTTGCCGAAATGGCTCAACAAATGCAAGATATTATCGGCAGATTTAAAATCTGATTCAAAATTTTTCGTAAAAAAATTAATCCCCGTCTTAGGCGGGGGTTTTTTAGTTGTAAAATTTATTTTTTTTCTGTGTGCTGTTAGGAGCTGTTGAATAAATCATTTTTTAAATTTTTTAGTGTCTGTAGATAAAATCTTTCTTGATGAAAATTTTTTGTACCAAAAGAAAGGACGTTTTGCGATGCTGTTTTTTCGTCATAAGAAATTGCAACCGGTAGCGCGTCCTGCGCGGCATCTTACTTCTTCGCTTTTATCGAATAAAATTTTTTCGCTAGGGCTTGTTGAAAAATTATATTTTTACTGATGAAAATTTTTTATTTTTATTAAATGTACTTTCTTTTTTCCGAAGCCGTTTAGTAGTTAGATAGTGTGATAGTTGGATAGTGCGATAGCTATACCACTATCACACTACCACACTACAAACCGTTCGCACTTTGCGGATTTTTTTTATATTTTTGAATTATTCAACACGCACTAACCACTAGGGTCTGTTGGTAAACTCTTACTTTTGAAAAATTTTTTTATATTAAACTTACTTTTCTTTGCTAGCCCAAAGAAAAGTAACAAAAGAAAAGGCTCCTGCCCGTCAGGTTTTTCGCGTTTGGCGCGGTAGA
>CAJOGS010000068.1:11166-13637 GCA_905234045.1 uncultured Selenomonadaceae bacterium
GGTAGTCCAACAGAAAGACATTTGCTGAAGGTTGGGTAATTCCAACTCTCAAATTTTTTAATTTGTAGCATTTTTGATTTTACCAACAGCCCCTAGCTAATACCGATTTGACAACTTCTAAGTAAGAGGATTTTTAACAGGTGTGCCGGCTTTACGCGGAAAATTTTTTGGCGTAGTTTTTTTCTTGTTAATGTAAATGACTGCGCGAACGTCGGGAATTTCAGGCAGATTTTTTTCAGCGCAAATTATTTTATCGCCGCCCAAAATTTTAACTGCGTTTTCAGCCTCTGCAACTTCGTCTTGAAATTGCTTACCTTTCAACGCGGCGAAAGTTCCGCCGACTTTCACGAACGGCAAACAGTATTCAGAAATAATATTCAGCCGTGCAACTGCCCGCGCCGTTACTAAATCGAAACTTTCACGAAAATTTTTTTGTTGCGCCAAATCTTCGGCGCGTCCGTGTATGCAGGTTACATTTTCCAAATTTAATTCGGCGATAACTTTTTTTAAAAATTCTACGCGCTTATTCAAAGAATCAAGCAAAAATATTTCAATATTCGGCTTGAAAATTTTTATTGGAATGGCGGGAAATCCTGCGCCCGTTCCAACGTCCAAAACTTTTCTGACGCTTGAAAATTTTTCGTCGTCCCATAAACTTAACGAGTCCATAACATGCTTTATCGCAAATTCTTTTTCGTCGGTTATCGCCGTCAGATTTATTTTCGTGTTCCAATCTATAACCATTTCATAAAATTTTTGAAATTGGTTGAGTTGTTCGGCGCGCAGATTTATATACTGCGATAAAATTTCTTTAAACATCATTCAAACTCAATCGTCGCCGGCGGCTTTGAAGTGCAATCGTACAAAACGCGGTTGACGCCTTTAACTTCGTTTACAATTCGATTCGCCACGACGTTTAAAATATTCCAGTCAAGTTGCGCCGCCTCTGCCGTCATAAAATCACTGGTTAAAACTGCGCGCAGGACAACAGCATAATCATAAGTTCTGCCGTCGCCCATAACTCCGACACTGCGCATATTTGTAAGCGCGGCGAAATATTGCCCAAGTTCAGCCGCAATTCCCGCCTTTGCAATTTCTTCACGGTAAATATAATCTGCGTCTTGAACAATTTTAATTTTGTCGGCGGTAACTTCGCCAATGATTCTGATACCGAGACCGGGACCGGGGAACGGTTGACGACTGACAATATTTTCAGGCAAGCCGAGTTGACGCCCCGCCTCTCTGACTTCATCTTTGAAAAGCAATCTAAGCGGCTCCACAATTTCTTTGAAGTCCACAAAATCGGGAAGTCCGCCGACATTATGATGCGATTTTATAACCGCAGATTTGCCCAAGCCGCTTTCAATAACATCAGGGTAAATTGTGCCTTGTACCAGAAAATCTACCGCGCCGATTTTTTTTGCAATTTCTTCAAAGACGCGGATAAATTCTTCGCCGATAATTTTGCGCTTGCGTTCAGGGTCGGTAACGCCTTGCAATTTGTTCAAAAATCTTTCGCCCGCGTCAACTTTCACAAAATTTAAATCGTAATTTTTAAAAGCGTCTTCAACTTCCGCCGCTTCATTTTTTCTCAAAAGTCCGTGATCTACAAAAACGCAGGTTAAATTTTTGCCGACGGCTTTACTGAGCATAACCGCCGCAACGCTTGAATCGACTCCGCCGCTTAACGCGCATAAAACTTTGCCGCCGCCAATTTTATTTTTAAGTTCGGAAATTGTATCTGCAACGAATGAATCCATTTTCCAATTACGTTGACAGCCGCAAATTTCCACGAAGTTTGAAAGGATTTTTTTGCCTTCGACGGTGTGCAAAACTTCGGGATGAAATTGCACGGCATAAAGATTTTTTTCGGGATTTTCAGCCGCCGCAACAGGACAATTTTCACTTCCCGCAGTTACTGCAAAATTTTCAGGCAAATTAAAAATTCTGTCCGTGTGGCTCATCCAAACGACGGTATTTTTTTCGACGCCGTTAAAAAGTTTTGAATTGCCGCTAATTTTAATTTCTGTCTTGCCGTATTCGCTGACTTCAGATTTTTGAACACTGCCGCCCAAAACGTGCGTCATTGCCTGTGCACCGTAACAAATCCCCAAAACGGGAACGCCCAAATTAAAAAGCTCTGCCGGCGGCAAACTTGAATTTTTTTCATAGACGCTTTGAGGTCCGCCCGTCAAAATAATTCCTTCAAGTTGCAAATTTTTAATCGCAGAAAAATTTATCGCCGTGCCGAGTCCGCTTTTAACATTTTTATCAGCCTTCGTGTCACCGTCGGTAAGTGTGTGAACTTCGCAATAAACATTATTTTCACGAACGCGCCGCGCTATCAGTTGGTTGTACTGTCCGCCAAAATCTAAAACTAAAATCATTAAAATTTCTCCTTCGTCGAAATTTAGGGGTTAGGGAATAGGGCTTGGGGATTAATAGAAAATCCTTAAAAATAAATTCGCAGT
>CAJOGS010000069.1:0-5697 GCA_905234045.1 uncultured Selenomonadaceae bacterium
GGAATAAAAATTTTGTCAATCGCAGTTTTTGAAAATTTAACTTCCTGCGTCAAGCCGTTAATGTCCATTGTTAAATTTGTCCAAATTTTTTCAGCCATATAATCACCCTTCAAGTTGTAATTTTTTATATTTAAATTTAATTTTTTTATGTGCTGTAGAATAATTATTTTTTTAATTTTTTTTATTTAAAGTACTTTTTCTTTGTTGCGTCAAAGAGCAAATCCTCCTACTCGTCGAATTTGCAAGTACCAAAAAGAAAGACGCTCTGCCAGCAAATGCTCTTATTCATCGCATTTGCAAGGTTTTTCGCGTTAGGCGCGGTAACAGGTCAGCCGTTCAGCCGCGTCCCACCTTTTACACAAATTTTAATAACAGGCAAAAACAGAGACGGGCTAGGGCGCGGGTATTTCAACTAAAAGCAGTTTGCTAAGGGTTAGGAAGTTTTAACTTTCAACTTTTTTATTTTCTATTATTCAACACGCCCTAGTACGTGTTGAAAAATCCGCAAAATTTTTTTTATCCGAAAAGTGCAGACGGAAATTACTTGCTAAAGGCGTGCGACAATCTAGCAGCTTTGCGGATTCGTTTAAAAGCCCTTTCTTTTGGTACTTGCAAATGCGAGGAGTACGAGCATTTGCTTTTGGGCGAGCAAAGAAAAGTAAATTTAAATAAAAAAAAATTTAAATCTAAAATTTAAATCTGTAAATATTTCAACACGCCTTAATAATATAACCGCCAACGGCTGATTTCTAACAATTCGTTCAATGCTACCCAATCAGGTTTCAATACTGCCGCTTTTATCTTTTTAAATTTCTCAACTTCATCAGCAGGAATTTTATAATCTGCCAGCGATTCAATTATAAAATTAGCCTCGTCGTAGTCAAAATTTGCGGCGGCGGCTTGTAACGCCTCGTATGCATCCGCCAAATTTTCCGCGTCTATCAATGGTTTATTTGTGTCATCTTCAACTTTTATCAGCGGTTCAAGTTTTTTCGCAAAACTTGTATACAATTCTAATAGTTCGTCGGTATCGTGCTTTATTTCGTTAATGTAGCCGCTGTTGCCCGCGTCCTCCAATCTTTTGGCGCGGTCAGAAAGTTCATTCGCTCCAATTACACGCGCCGAACTTTTCAAAGCGTGTACCTTCGTCGTGTAATTTTTCCAATCTTCAATTTGGTAAAAATTGGCAATTTCATTTGCGCCGGAAATTACCGCGTTTGCAAAAACTGTCAGCGCGTCAAGATATAAATCGACACTGCCGCAATTTTTCAAGCCGTCTGCAACGCTCAAGCCTTCCACTTTTTCAAGCCAATTCGGCAAAGTCTCGGCGGTATCTTCTTCAACAAAATTATTTTCTTCGACGTTCCGCAATTTTTCGGCGGGCAAATGTTCAATTATAATTTCTTCAAGTTTTTCGCTGTCAATCGGCTTGGTTAAATAATCTTGAAAGCCCGCGTTAATATATTCTTCCCGTGCGCCGCTTATGGCGTTTGCCGTCAATGAAATTACCGGCGTTTCATGATTCAAATTGTTTGGCAAAATTTTCATTCGTTGCAGAGTTTCAATCCCGTCAATGCCGGGCATACGATGATCCAAAAAAATTATATCGTATTTATTTTTAGTCACGAGTCCCAAACATTCATAGCCGCTGTCAGCCGTGTCAATTTGAATTTTCGTTTGTTTCAGCAAGCCTTTAACTACTGTCAGATTCATAACAGTATCATCAACGACCAAAATTTTTGCATCAGGCGCGGTAAATTTTTCACGGTATTTTTGATGTTGTTTCAAAGAATTGCGGAAACTTTCTTCAAAATTGCCCAGTTCGTGCCAATTTATTACAGGTTGTTCAATTTCAAAACTAAATTCCGAGCCTTCGCCGTAGACGCTTTCAACTTGCAAATTTGTACCCATCATATTTAAAAGGCGTTGCGTGATATTCATACCCAAGCCGGTACCTTCAATGGAGCGGTTGCGCTTTTCCTCAATTCGTTCAAACGCGCTGAAAAGTTTTTGAATATCTTCCGCCTTGATTCCGATTCCGGTATCTTTGACACTGAAAAAAAGTTTAATTTTATTGTCGTCAATTTTGGTAAAGTTGACGGTTAAAGTAACGCCGCCTTGTTCGGTGTATTTCACGGCGTTTGTTAAAATATTCGTTACAACTTGTTTGATTCTGATTTCATCGCCCAAAAGTTCGCTCGGTAAATTTTTTGCGGCATTAATTTGGAAATGCAAGCCTTTTTTCTCTGCGCGACTTTGAATCATATTAACAAGATCATTCAGCAGGGAACTTAAAGCATATTCGACGGGGATAATTTCCATTTTGCCCGCCTCAATCTTTGAAAAGTCTAAAATATCGTTGACAAGACCGAGCAAAGTATTTCCGGCGTTGCGGACATTTTCGGCGTATTCCAAAATATTTTTGTCGTTAGATTCGCGCAGAATCATTTCATTCATGCCCAAAACTGCATTAATCGGCGTGCGAATTTCGTGACTCATATTTGACAAAAATTGCGATTTAGATTTATTAGCCGCGTCCGCCGACAACGCCGCCTCTTTGTATTTTTCATTGGATTCTTTTAAATCGTTTGTGGAGGCGTTCAAAAAATTTGCAAGTCTTTTTGTCAGCGGCAAAGTTAAAGAATTTGGCTTTAATTCAGATTGAGATTTTAAAGTTGCGGCACTGTAGCAAACTTCGCCTTCACGCATACCGACAGATAAAATAGAAGTGGCAAGCTGTCCGCCGTGTCCTTGAAATTTATAAAGTTCGCTGTTGCCGAAACAGTAGGAAGTTTCGGGATTTATTCGCAGATAATCTTTAATTTCGCGTTGAGCGTCCGCGCCGAGAAAAGCCGAACGCGCCGCGCAGATATATACAAAAATTGCTTGCGGAATAAATTTTCTGATACGTTCGCTGCTTTCCCACGTGCCTTGCAAAATATCTTCGGGGTTGCCGTAACTCAAGCGAATTTTTTCGCCTTTCTTAACATTGCCCGTCATATAAAGTTTGCCGCCTTCGTCGTAACTAATCGCCACACGCGACGCGGGAAAACCGCCGCGATTTACTACAAATGGAAAATCGAACACGTTAAAAAGCAACGCTTCATTAGGTTCAATTCCCAAATATTTTTTGTAAATTTCAATGGCGGGCGCGTCGTCAATCGTTTCAATGCAATTTGCGCCGAGCGTTGAAGTAATTGTCATTTCCTTGCCGAGCGGTTTCCAGCCAAAATGATACTCTGATGAAACGTGCAAATCTTCGCCGCTGTAAGCTATCAAAATAAGCCCGTCTTCGTGGTATTTTTGCCCCAAAACGTACTGATGAAAATTTTTAAATACATTTCTTGAATTATGTTTTGAATTGACGGAACCGATTTCAATAACGCCGGCTTCTGCGCCGAAAAATGGCACGTCGTCAAGTCCCGACGATATAATATCCATAAATATTGCAACCGTTTCGCGCAGAGTTCCATATAAAATTTCAACCGCCTTAAGGTCGGGAATTTTTTTTAATTTTTCGTTCCAATCGTGCGCCATTTCGTTAAAATCGTCAATTTCGTTGCCGTCAATTTCAAAAATATTTATATCTGATGAATCAAAATAACAGCAAGTAATTAACGCTTGATTGTGCAGGAAATTGGAAAATCTTTTAGCCCACGCGGGAGTGGAATTTTCATTTGAAAAATTTTTTACAGAAAATCTTGTCATAGAAATTCCGACAATTTTAGCCTCAGGAAAAAAATTTTTTAATTGCTTGTAAAAATCTTTGGCATCGGCGTCAGGAATTTGCGCCGTCATAATTTTAAATAAAATTTTTTTGGCGTTTTTATAATTGTCGCTTGCTTGAACTTCTGCCACAAATTTTCTGAAATCTTCGTAATTTTCCAATCTATATGTAATTTGTTTCAATTCGTTCACTCCTTAAATAAATTATAACATACAAAAAAAAAATCGCCACTTGCGACTGAAATAATTTTGTTGAAGAAAATCTTACAACGTGTTAATATTACGTAAAGTTTTTAGGAATGAGGCGAGGACATGGAGAAAGGTTTACCAACAATATTGCTAACGGGGGCGGAGGAAAGTATCCATGACGAATTTGAAAAAATTTTGCAGGATAACTACACGATAATTTTGGCGGACAACGAAAACGAATGTCTCACCGCTTTATCTAACAACCATGTTGATATTATTTTTATCAGTATGAATTCAAATACTATAACCAATTTTGATTTTTTAAGAACGGATCCGCGTTGTAATAATGTCCCTGTCATGGCAATAGTTACCTACGGCGATTTAGCCAGCGTAGCCCGTGCAATCGAACTTGGTGCAACTGAATTTGTTACCACTCCGATGAACGATATAATCACGCTTTACAGAATCAGAAATGTTTTGGCGCACAGTCAACAGGCAGAAAAAGACAAACGTATTAAAGAAATGAATCATGCCATTGAGATTGACGAATTGACGGGACTTTATAACCGCGCCGCATTTTATAGAAAAGCCGCTGAAATGATTCAAGAAAATCCTGAAGTGCAATATTGCATTATCTGTTTGGACATCAGCTGTTTCAAAGTCATTAACGATTTATTTCATACCGAGACAGGCAATTTGATTTTGAGAACGGCGGCGGATTATTTCAAGAAAAAAATAAATCCTCAAATTGGCGTTTCAAGCCGCATTGAGGCGGATCATTTTGCTTTGTGCGTTCCTCAAGATACTTTGGATATTGAACGGCTTATTAAAGAAATTGATACAACGATTCAATCTTTGGGAATAAGCCACAATATTTTATTTTTCGCCGGCGTTTATCCCGTAACAGATATGAGCGTTCCTGTTGATCAAATGTGCGACCGTGCGTCAATGGCGTTGAATAAAATTAAAGGCAATTATGTTCGCCGTTACAATTTCTACGATGTCGGCATGCGTGACAGAATGTTGAAGGAGCAAATGATTGTCCGTGATATGGAATTTGCATTGAAGGACAATCAATTTACAATTTTTCTGCAACCGATTTTTCGCCCTGAAACAAATGAAATTGTCAGCGCGGAGGCGTTGCAGCGGTATGATTTCTCCCGGTTATTTCATTCCTGTATTTGAGCGTAACGGTTTTATTGTGAAACTTGACAGATTTGTTTGGGAGGCAGTTTGTAAATTTTTGCGTTCGCGTTTGGACGCGGGCAAAAAAATAGTCCCAATATCTGTAAATGTTTCACGCCTGAATTTTTACAGTTTGGACTTATTAATTTTCCTGTTGAATCTTATAAAAAAATACGACCTTGAGCCGTGGATGTTGAAATTGGAAGTTACCGAAAGTGCGTATACCGACAATCCGCAACAATTAATCAACATAATTAATCAGTTCAAAGAAAACGGTTTCCCGATTTTAATGGACGATTTCGGCTCCGGCTATTCGTCTCTTAATATGTTGAAAAATATTCAAATTGACGTTCTGAAAGTTGATATGGCTTTTGTGCGTGAAATTGAACAATCTGAACGCGCCCGCACGATTTTATTAATGATTATCGGTCTTGCGAAAGAATTGGGAATGGGCGTTGTAACTGAAGGCGTCGAAACTCAAACGCAACTGGACTATATTACAGATATGGGCTCGGTTGACATTCAAGGCTATTATTTTTCAAAGCCGCTTGCAGTTAAAGATTTTGTTGCATTGTTTGACAAATACGACTCTTTAAC
>CAJOGS010000069.1:5737-14284 GCA_905234045.1 uncultured Selenomonadaceae bacterium
GTAACTAACCACTGACCATCTGACCACTGACCATCTGACCACTGACCATCTAGCCATCTAGCAACTACTTCTTCTTGTTTTTCTTGGATTTTTTGGGCGAACGAGTAGCATTAGCCAATTTTGATTTAACTTTTTCTTCTTGAGCTTTCTGTTTTTCGGTAGATTTTTTATCGCGTTGCATTTTGGCATAATCTGCGCCGAGACTTGCCAACTTGTGACGCACTGCCATTAACGGGTGCGAGAGAAGCATTTTTTTCTGTCCTGATTTCATAATTTGGCGAAATTCTTTTGTCGGCACTTCACCAAAACAAGGCGTTTCGCAAGCGTCGCAAATAGGCTTGGCAATTCCATAAGGGCAACGCTGAATTTTAATCATAGTTGTAGTTAAAAGCGCGGTACATTTTGGACAAAGTTTGTTGTCGGTTGTGCCGTGATTTGCATTGCAATAGAGTCCAAAAGTTTTGCGGATATTTTCTTTTTCTTTCGGAACGTTATTTTGAGGTTCCTGAGGTTTACGTTTCGGCAGAATCTTTTTAATTTTGTCAAGAATACCCATTGTTTAAAAATAACTCCTTTCGAGTTTAAACTTCATACATTTTAAGCGTTGAACAAAATAAAAGCAAGTTATAAAGGCGGTGTTTCAATGGATTTTTTCAAAAAAAGGGCGCGTACAATTTATTACACGCTGGTATTAATCGCCGTAGCTATTGCAGTTTATATCAAGTGGACGGGCGACGAATCAGAAATTTTTTTCAAGCAGCATGATGTTTATATCATTGCGGGAATTGTAATTGGTTTTCTGTTGCTGAACTTTTTAAAAAATCGCAAAAAATGATTTTGGGCTAGTGCTTGTTGAAAAAATCAAATTTTACTGATGAAATTTAGTTACTTAAATGTTTTAAATGTACTTTCTTTTTTCCGAGAAAGTACCAAAGAAAAAGTGCTTTTTGGAATCCACAAAGCTGCTACAAGTAAATCCCTAGCCCCTAATAACTACACCGTCCGCACTTTGCGGATTTTGAATTTTTCAACACACTCTAGTGCGTGTTGGTAAACTCTTACTTTTTAAATATTTTTTCTTATTGAACGTACTTTTTTTGTCAAAATTATTCGCAGCATTTGCAAGAAAGAGGCTTTTGGCACGTCCTGCGCGACCTCTTAATTTTTCGCTCTCATCGAACAAAATTTTTTTCGTTATTTTTAAGCAGTATTTTACCAACAACCCCTAATGAAATTTAAAAATTAGTGGTTAGATGGCTATGACGTTTTGAAAAATAAAAAAATCCGCAAAGTGTTATAGTGGTATAGTGATATAGTGTGTTAGTGTTATAGTTGGATAGTAAATTGCTATCCAACTATAACACTATCCAACTATCACACTATCTAACTATCCAACTACTTTGACGCAGCTAAGAAAAAGTACTTTAATAAAAAAAATTTTAAAAACAGATTTATTCAACATCAGCTAAAAAAATTTTACACAAAAACTCTAAAAAACGTCGAAAAAATCCGGCGTTTTTTTTTGTTAATTTACAAAAAATTTTAAAATGTAGCAACATTTTAAAATTGACAATCACCAAGCCTTGCGCTAAAATTTAAAAAATTTTATAATGGAGGTGTGCCAGAATGTTAAAAAAATTACAGGACTTATTCAAATCCCGAAAACAAAAAGGGCAGTCGCTGATTTTCTTTGCAGCGTCTGCTCCAATTATTTGTGCATTTATAGGCGCAGCAATGGATTTCTGCTGGATGTACTACAATCAATCACGGCTACAAAATGCGGCGGACGCGGCGGCAACTGCAGGAGCTGCCTCACTGCTTGAAGACGAAATGCCATTATCAGATTATAGTTATACCACTTTAATTCCAGTCAATAATGTCGGACTTCAAAGAATGGCTTCTCAAGATATTACTTCTTCACGAATAAGAAACAAGGGAACTGACGAAAAACCTGTAGCCGGTGACAGTATTGCCAGATATTATGCAAAGCACAATTTGGAAAGTTGGAACAACAGTAAAAATCATACTCAAGTTCAATTAGTCAGCAACGACGATGTCGGCGTTATAGACAACAACGGAACAAAAATTCAAAATGTAAAGTTTGAAACAGAATTGTATGGAAAAGATACCGAAGACTACGAGGCACTTTATTATACAGTTACGCTTACAACCAAACTTGAGCACCTTTTCGGCAGTATTATGGACGTTTTCGGTATTCAAACTTTGCCGGCAAAAGCCATATCGGTAGTTAAAATTTCTCACATTGACGAAATAAGAAAAGATGACAGTTCTTCAGACTATCCGCACGGTCCTACATTGTATGACCAGATGAAGAAACAAGAAGTCAATGAAACCTATCCAAACTGGGAAGAAGTAAAAGTTCAAAAAGGCAACGATGCGACTGCCGCAAATAACCGAAGTGTTTTGACGGGTGGCGCGTATTACGGTTCAGGCAATATCAATCGTACTGAAGTTTCATGGTTGAACGGTGACGCCTTTGCATCAAGTAAAGGTAACCCCTATAAAACCGGAATTGATCAAACTACTTTCGACGATCTTTTCATAGACTTTCAGGGCGAAATGAATAAAAATTTGGTAACAAACGGCGACCACGATTTAGACGCCGCCAAAACAAGCGGTAACTGGGATTTTGGAACTACACTTTCAGATAACCACCAATACAGTTACAGAGTACATTTCCCTGTTATGATTACCGACGTTTATAAAGTTCGTAAATCAGAAGGCAAGGAACCGCCGGATTGTTTGTACGCATTCATCGAACAAGAACCGATAAAACAATCTGTTACACTTTCAAACAATACCACATACACACGCGGAAATATGAGTTCCGTTCGCCAAATTATTATCAATAACGATACGCCAAATACAGATAAAGAGACTGACCGTCCGATAGTTTTCTTCTATGAAGGTCCTGAAGTACCGTTGAAAAAATATCACCCCGAACTTTATGACGAAAATGACTATATTGGGGCGCGTCCATATTTGCCTGTTATTTTAAATCTTTATGCTGATTTCAGAGGAATTTTATTTGCGCCAAATAATCCTGTAATCATTAATGGTAACGGTTACAAATTGGAAGGTTTTGTTGTCGGCAGAGAATTTAGACGCTTGAAACTTGCCGCCGATTTTGAAAAGGCTAAATATACAAGCGGAAATGACCAAGATAAACCTGTTTATATCAGCGCATTTTATAACGGCAGTTCCAAATATAAACTTTATGCTGAGGTAAGCAACTGGAGAGAAAAAACTTCAAGCCTTACCAACGGTTATAAAGAATGTAAAATAATTTTTAACGGTACTGAAGTAAAAGCATGGGTTAAAAACAAACAATGGTACACTCGGAATGTTAATCCCGATGAATCTCAATATGCTCAAATGAATATTGACGGCGCAACCGATAAATATTCATTTTTCAAGGATATTCTCATTGAAACTACTCTTAACGGCAAAACATATCTTGTAAACTATAACGGAAAATATTATATCCCTATTGTTACAGAATCTGTAACCTACAGCGGCAATGTTGACTCAAGACAAATTGGCAGTGTATTTTCTTCATCAGGTAAAACCATAACTCAAAAAGTTTGTCCCGTAATTTCAGGCAGTAATGCGCCAATGTATATTTCGGGTACAAAATACACTTATACCGAAACTTATTTGAACACTGAAGGCAAGATGAAAACTAAAACAACGATAATGAGCGTCGGTGATGTTCAATATGAATATATTGGAACAATTGAAGCAACGCTTGACGAAGACGGCCACTACACCGAAAAACCGGGCGATATAGATTCATTTACTGATGATGATAAAGTTCGTTACGACTACACAAAGATTTTCAACTTGAAGAGTAATTCAACTTACAATTCATTCTATAATGTCGGTCTTGTCAACTATACCTATCTTGCAAAAACTGAAGGCAGTGCCAAAAATTCGCATGATATGTTCTTTACAACTGTACGTTCAAAACATATCGACTAATTTGTTAAAAATATTTATCTTAAAAAAATCCTCCGCATTTCTGCAGAGGATTTTTTTTAGTGCGGTAGTTTTGTAGTTTTGTAGTGCGATAGTTGGATAGTTTGTTAGTGTGATAGCTATACCACTACCACACTAAATAAAAATTTTTAATTTTTTGAAATGTATTCGTCAATCGTAGAAATCAAATGTGCAATATCAAACGGTTTTGCAATGTGGAAATTCATACCGCTTTCAAGACTTTTCTTTTTATCTTCGTCGCGGGCGTTCGCCGACAGTGCGATTATCGGTATAATGTCAGTATCTTCACGCCCCAGCGCACGAATTGAGCGCGTAGCCTCGTAGCCGTTCATTACAGGCATTTGAATATCCATTAAAATTAAATCGTAGTACCACAGTGGACGGCTTTTAATAATTTCTACCGCGTCCGAGCCGTCGGGAACTGATTCAACCAAAAATCCTGACTCATTCAAAATTGTTTCGGCAAGTATTCTGTTCATTTCAATATCTTCAACAAGCAAAATTCTATGTTCGCCGGAATGTTTCGGAATTGCGGACTCTTCAACAGGCGAATTTTTGCCGACATGATCAACCAATTTCAAAGGCAAATCTATTGTGAAAGTGGAGCCTTCATTTTTCTTGCTTTTTACGGAAATTGAGCCGCCCATAACGTTTAAAAGTCTTTTCGTGATTGAAAGACCGAGCCCCGCGCCGATATAACCTGTTTTGGTTGAAGTTTCTTCACGTTCAAAGGCGTTGTACATTTTCGCCATAAATTCTTCAGTCATTCCGATTCCGGTATCAGAAATTGCAATTTGATAACGTGCGTAACCTGAATCTGAAACTTGCTTGCGTTTGGCAGAAATTTTTACAATACCTTTGGAGGGCGTAAATTTTACGGCGTTGCTGATTAAGTTTTCTAAAATTCTTCTGAAACGTACCGAATCAATATAAACTTCGTCAGTCGGAAAATCTAAATTTTCTTCAAGACTGAGTTGTTTTTCGTCGGCGAAATTGCGGAACATATCAAGTACAATTTCAATTTGTTCGCGCAGGTCGCAAGGTTCAGATTTTATTTCAAGGTTGCCGTAGTCAATGCGGCTGATTTCCAAAATGTCATCAATCAGCGAAATTAAATGGTGATTCGCCTCGTCAACATTGGTAAGATAAACTTTCAACTTTTCGGGATCGTGCAAGTGCGTCTTTGCCAATTCGGTAAATCCCATAATTGCATTCATCGGCGTTCTTATATCGTGCGAAATGTTGAACATAAACGAAGATTTAACTTCATTGGCATGTTTTTCGCGTTCAAGTGCCATTTCCATATTCATTTTTTCTGCAAGTTCTTGGCGTGCGCGTATAAAATGTTCGGTAATATCATGATAACCCATAACAACATGGCGCGTTAAAGTTTCCTCTTCGACACGTGCAATATACATTTCTGTATATAAAATTTTGTCGCCTTCGCCTTTGCGTCTGTAAGTTACAGTATAACTTGATGTATTTTTCAAACGTTCATGAACTCTTTCGACGGCAATTTCTTTTAAATAAAGTTCCTTATCTTCAGGCAAAACATAACGTGTAGCATACAGCGGCAAAATATCTCGCCAACTGATTTTATCTGTAAGTGTCAAGCCCAATTCTTCGGTAAGACGGCGAAAATTTCCGGTTGAAAGACGATAGGGGCGCATACTGCCCGTTTTTAAATTCAAAAGATAAATTGAAGAATAACCGATACTGAGACCTTGAATAACTTTGGCGCGGCGCAAATTTTCTTCACGTGCGGCGCGCATTTCCGTAATATCACGAATAAAAACATAGAAAACATCGCCGTAATTTTCAGAGTGCGCCCAACGTCCGAAATCGTCAACCCAACGAATTGAGCCGTCTTTGCGAATAATTCTGTATTCGACGTAATCAATATTTTTATGGTTAGTTTCAATTTGGCGGCGAATTGATTCTTGAACTTCGTTTAAATCATCAGGATGGACAATTCCGGGAAAAGTATAACCCGTCAAATTTTTAAATTCTTCCAAATTTTCACAGCCGAAAATTTCCAGCATTACATCATTTGCGTAAATTAATTCTTCATTGTCAGTGGCGCGGTAGATAAAAAATCCGCCGGGCATTTTTTCAACAATATTATCAAGTACAGGCAAATTCGATTCAACAGCAACCATTTCTACACTCCCGCGCTTCCGGAAAATTATAAATCAGGTGAAGTAGTTTCTTGTTCTTTAGCTGATTCTTCCTGCATTCCCGATAAATTTTCTTGTTCTTTATTTATTTCTGATTGAGCCTTCGCCAATGCAGCTTGGGCTTTCTCAAAATCTTCAGCCAACTTTTTAAGGCGAATATTTTCCTCTCTGGCGTCGTGAAAATCTGTAATATCACGAATGAAAACATAGAAAACATCGCCGTAGGCTCTGCTGTGCGCCAAACGCCCGAAATCGTCAACCCAACGAATTGAGCCGTCTTTGCGCGTGATTCTGTATTCGACGTAATCCATTTCTTTAGAGTGTTCTGCAATTTGTTTTTTAATTGAGGCGTTAATTCTTTCGTAGTCTTCGGGGTGTACCAATCCTTTAAAAGTGTTTCCGGTCAACTCTTCAAATTCGGTTAAATCTTGGCAACCGAAAATATCAAGCATGACATCATTAACGTAGAGCAAGGTTTCGTTTTCGTCGGCACTGTAGATGAAGAATCCGCCGGGCATTTTTTCGATAATGTCAGCCAGTATCGACAAATCAGTTTCGGTAATCATTTTTTTACACCTCATTTTTTTTATTTATTTGTAACGGTGATAATTTTTTTGCCGTTAAATTCATTTTAGCGCGGTAAAGTTGGAGCAGTTTTTATATTTTGAAATGTACTGTTGAATAAGTCTTATTTTGTCTGTTGGTAAAATCTTAGATTTTTTTATTTTAGATTTACTTTTCTTTGTCTTGTCAAAGAAAAGTAACAAAAGAAAGACGCTTTTGGCGGTGCTGTTTTTTCGTCCTCGAAAAAAACGCACCGCCCGCGCCGCGCGTCCTGCGCGGCAACGTAGTACTTCGTGCTTAGTCAGCAAATTTTAGTTAGTGAATCATAAGCAGTTAAATTAATTTTTCAACACGCACTAGAAAAATTTTCTAAAATTAGAAGTTTACCAACACGCCATCTAAAAATCTCAGCAACTTTAAAAAATTAATTTTTAACGACAATGTTAATTAATTTATTTGGCACGGCGATAATTTTAACAATTTTTTTGTCGCCGATAAGTTCAGCAACACGCGGCAAAGTCGGAGCGATTTTTTCAAGTTCCGCCTTGTCAAGATTATTTGCAACTGTGGCATGTTCGCGGACTTTGCCGTTAATCTGCACAACAATTTCAACAGTATCTTCAGCAATGGCGGTTTCGTCGAATTTCGCCCAATTCTGTTTGTGAATGTCGCCTTCAAAAAATTTGCTCCAAAGTTCGGCGGAAATGTGCGGCACGAACGGCGCAAGCAATATCAAAAGATTTTTTGCAAATTCACGCGCCAAATTTGGATTAATCGTCTTGTCTTGGAAAACGTGCGCGGCGTTTACCAATTCCATTAACGCACTAATCGCCGTGTTAAATGCAAAACGTTCGTGAATGTCTTCGGTAACTTTTTTAATTGTCTTGTGAAGGACGCGGCGCAAAGTTTTTTCTTCGTCAGTCAAAGTTGCCGCGTCGTAATTGTCCGCGCCGTTTTTAATTGCGTCTTCAAAAATTCCCAAAATGCGCCAAACTCTGTTTAAAAATCTGTAAGACCCTTCAACGCCTTTGTCGCTCCAATCTAAATCACGTTCGACGGGCGCGGCGAATAAAATAAACAGGCGGGCAGTATCTGCGCCGTATTTGTCAATAATTTCTTCAGGTGATACAACATTTCCCAGAGACTTCGACATTTTCGCCCCGTCTTTTATAACCATTCCTTGAGTCAGTAAATTTGTAAATGGCTCGTCGTAATTCAACATTCCGGCATCGCGCAGAACTTTTGTAAAAAATCTGGAGTAAAGCAAATGCAATACCGCGTGTTCAATTCCGCCAATGTACTGATCAACAGGATTCCAATAATTTACCTTGTCGCTGTCGAAAGGCTTTTTATCATTGTGCGGGTCGGCGTAGCGCAGATAATACCAACTTGAACAAATGAACGTGTCCATTGTGTCAGTTTCTCTGTGAGCGTGTCCGCCGCATTTAGGACATTTGACATCGTTAAATTGTTTACTGGTTGAAAGAGGACTCAACGCGCCCTGTGCAAATTCCACGTCTTCGGGAAGTAAAACCGGCAAATCTTCTTCAGGTACCAAAACTTCGCCGCATTTATCGCAGTAAATAACGGGAATTGGCGCGCCCCAATATCTTTGACGAGAAATTAACCAATCGCGCAGTTTGTAATTAACTTTGCGCGTACCGATTTTTTTATTTTCAAGCCAATCGATAATGGCGGCTTTCGCCTTTTCGTTTTCCATGCCGTCAAATTCGCCGGAATTAATCATTACGCCGGGTTCAATATAGGCGTTGTCCATTTTTGAAAG
>CAJOGS010000070.1 GCA_905234045.1 uncultured Selenomonadaceae bacterium
GTTTGACATAAGCAATCCTTTCAAGCTTTTTCAAACTTATTGTATCAAAGAATTGCTTATGTTTTCTATTTCTACTGATTTTACCAACAGCACCTAGTGCGTGTTGGTAAAATCTTAAAATATTTTTATATTTAAATGTACTTTCTTTTTGCATTGCGAAAAAGAAAGTACCAAAGAAAACGCTAGCCGCGCATACTGCGGTCACATCACGTGACCTGCGCGCGGCGGCTATGTGAGCGCGCGTCCGTGCGCGCACCAACTTTCTTGTTCTAAGTCTACTTTTTAAGTACTTTACCAACAGCCTCTAAAAATTTTTTCCTATTGAAATTTACTTTTCTTTGCTCGTCAAAGTAGTTGGATAGTTCGGTAGTAAAAACTATCACACTAACCACTATCTACTATCAATCTAACCATCTGACAATCTGGTCATCTAGTCATTTTTGTAGTAGAATGAAAAAAACTGCGCGAGGTGTTTTTTATGGCAAATAAAAAAAATTCCACGCCCGCCAAAATTTATACAATCGGATTTACAAAGAAGAGCGCGGAAATTTTTTTTGAAATTCTGGAACTGTACCAAATCAGCGAAATTATAGATGTGCGACTTTATAACAACACGCAACTTTCCGGATTTTCAAAAGGCAGTGATTTAAAATTTTTTCTCAAACGAATTTCAAGCATAGAATATCGCCACGATTTAAAATTTACGCCGACTAAGGAGCTTTTAAAAAATTATCAAGAAAAATTAATCACGTGGGAAGAATACGTGGAAGAATTTAAAAAGATAATGCAGGAGCGGCGAATACCACAGCACATATTAACAAATTATTCAGATTCGCCGGAAGTTCAATATTGTTTGCTGTGTACCGAAGTCAGCGCGGAAAATTGCCACAGGCGGTTAATTGCCGAAAAATTCGCCGAAGTTTTTGGAATGGAGATAGTTCATCTGTGAAAAAATTAATGGTGATTCTCGCCAAAAGTGCGAAGTACGGCAATTACTGTGTAGCCGGGATTGAAATTTCAACCAATAAATGGATTCGCCCAATTTCGCACGACGAAAAAATTGCTGACGCTGTACCTGCCGCAGATTTAATTTACAGCGATAATACAGAGGCGCAAATTTTGGACGTTGAGGAAATTGATTTTGAAGATACTCCCGTTTCAAATGTAATTCAGCCTGAAAATTTTTTCTATAAAAATTCGACGTGGAAAAAATTGGGGCGTTGGAATTTGTCGGACGTTGAAAAATTTTGCGGGCTTGATTCGACTGATTTTATTTTTTATGACACTGCGCGCAGGTTGGAAATTGACACGATTAACAATGCTGACAGAAAAAAATCTTTGTTGCTCCTGCCGCTTGAAAATTTTTCTGTCATTATCGACTTTCGCAACGATGAAAAGAAATTTCACGCAAATTTTGATTATGGCGGCATCAGATATGAACGTTTCGGCATTGGAGATATTGCACTGCGCGAAAAATTTAAAGATAATTCCTGCGGCGAATTTTTTGTTACCGAAAAAGCGGTTGCCGCTTTGAGTTTAACGAATCCTTTCAGAGACAGCCGCTGTTATAAAATGATTGCGACGCTTTTTATTTAACTTTTCAACAAAAAAGAACTGCGGACATTATATCCGCAGTTTTTTATTTGAATTTTGAATGATTAACTTTGTAACCAAAGCATTTGATATTTTTCCATTTGGCTTGCAACGTGCTGAAGAATAGATTTATAAAGCGCGGGACTTTGCCGCGTTGCACTTTCAAAAATTGAGATTGGAATTATCAATAATACGGCTTTTTCAGTTAAAACTTCGGCGGAAATTATGGCGCGGCGTTTTGAATTGAAAATATTTTCATTAATCAAGCCGCCCGCCTTGATAATGTCAAGCGCGTTAAACCAGCCGTCGCCTGTATCCAAACTGCGCGATAATTTTCCTTCGACGACAAAAACCAAACTTTTATTCAAAATATCGCCGTAAATTCTGTCGCCTTCAAAGCGTGTAAGCAGTTTAGACTTTTCAACAAGTACAGACGTTGCGCCGGTTGATTCACTCTGCAGAATCTTATTTTTATAAATGAAGTCAATAATTTTTTTGTTTTCATTTTCCGGCGAATCCTCTTTTGCAGCAATTTCGGCGACAATTTTCTTTATATTCTCCATGAAATCAGAAAACGGCGCGTGCCAATAAAGCAACATTTGACGTAAAATTAAATTGTATAAATTGGCAATGTATTCGCCGGCGTTCAATGAAAATTGATTTTTATCATAGCGGAAAGAAATTGCCACACTGTTAATGGAATACTGAAAATAAATACCGAGTTTCATTCCCTGCGAATCCCAAGAATTATGCTCCACAATTTTACCTTCGGGAACGGCGGCAATTTGCGAAAAAGTTTTTTTCTCCGCCGAAAAATCCAAAAAGCTCAAAAAGTGATTGAATAAATTTCCTTTGCGTGGAGTCAAATTTTCAATCGCTGCCCAATCAAAAAAGCTGTATGGTTGAGAAATTACCAACTGTTTAAATTGTTGCGTTATGATACGCTCAACGTTGGAATCTTTGGCACTTTTCAAACGCACGGGAATTAAATTCAACGAAGTAGTTTGATCTGCCTTGTTGCTTGAAGTCAACTGACAAAATACAACGTCGGAATTTTTATTTGTGGCTTGAAGTAAAAATCCCCATGCAGTTTGCAAAATCGCCATAAGCATAACGCGGTTAGATTGAGCCTTGCCGCGTAAATCAGATACAATATCGGCAGGAATTTTGACGCGGAAAATCGCTTCATTGAAAGCATCGGAAGAATTTTTTGAAAAAGGAACTTTTGGCAACGCGGGTAAATTTTTCAAAATATCAGCCCAATATTCTTTAACATGATTTTCAATTTGCGGCGGTTTAAAATCTGCTTTAGGTACAAATTTTTTGTAAGTAAGGTTATTAAAAACTGCGTTGAAAAAACTTTCGCTGTTGAATCTCATTGCAATTAACTGCGAAATTGTAACTAAAATTGCGGCTTCATTTTTGCCCGTGCGAAAAACTGAAAAGCGAATTAAATTTCCGCATTTAATGTCAAAATTTAAACGCCTGTCAGCCTCTGCAATTTTTATCAAAGTTTCGTCAAGTTCTTCCGCGTCAAGTTGCAAATGACGAAAGACAATTTCCGGAATAATTTCACGACGTGAAAAAATAATTTTCAAAGTGCGTGTACCGACGTTACAAAAATTGGCGCGAAAATTTTCATCTTCAGTAACCAAACTTTTTACCGCACGATTAAATTTCACAGGTGTAATTTCGCCTTGAAATTTGTACAAAGTTTGAACGCAGAAATGCGGCGATAAAAAATTTTTACGTTCAAAAAAGCGGCGTTCGTCCTCTGTCAATTCTTGAATTTCTGCAATTTGATTCTGACTGTAACTCGCCGATGTAACAAATTTGCCGTAAACTTGTTCCAAAACGCTTTTTTCAGCTGATGTAATTTCCAATGCAATCTTCCTTTCGTTTTAGTGATTAGCCTTTAAAAATTTTTCTACATAAAATGTATTTTTCTTGCCGATAAATTTTTAGAAAAATTTTCTATTATTCAACGCCGCTTAATTATATTCTATTATTTTGCAGGAATAAATAACATTTTTCAAGAATTAACTTGTAAATTTTAATTAGGAGATGTTTAAATTATGGGCTTTATACAAGCAGCACTTGACGCGGCGGGCGGCGTCCTCAACGATCAATGGAAAGAATATTTTTATTGTGACAGTTTGAGCTCAGATATTTTGGTTGCGAAAGGTCACAAACGCAATAAACGCGGCAACAACAGCGGCGACGATAATATTATTACTCAAGGTTCATTGGTTGCCGTCAACAACGGGCAATGCATGATGGTCGTTGAAAACGGCAAAGTCGTTGACTTCATCGCTGAACCCGGCGAATATAAATATGACAGAAGTACCGAGCCTTCACTTTTCAGCGGCGGTAATTTGGCTGTCAACATTCAAGAAATTTTCTATCAAATTGGACACCGTTTCACATACGGCGGCGAAACAGGCAAAGATCAGCGCGTTTACTATTTCAATACAAAAGAAATTACCGGCAACAAATACGGCACGCCTACGGCTATTCCGTTCCGCGTCGTCGATAATAATATTGGCTTGGACATTGACATTTCCATTAAATGTTTCGGCTCTTACAGCTACAAAATTGTTAATCCTATTCTGTTTTATACCAACGTTTGCGGCAATATTACCGACACTTATAACCGCGAAGAGATTGACAGACAACTGAAATCTGAATTAATGACGGCGTTACAGCCCGCCTTTGCAAGAATTTCTGAAATGGGTATCCGTTACAGCGCGTTACCTGCTCACACCAACGAAATTGCAGATGCGCTTAATCAGGTTTTAAGTAAAAAATGGGGTGAATTACGCGGCTTGCAAATTGTTTCGTTTGGCGTGTCAAATGTCAGCATAAGCGAACAAGATGAGGCAATGCTCAAAGAAATTCAACAGCGTCAACTTTCGGCAACTTTGAGAAATCCCTCAATGGCGGCGGCGCATATGGCAAACGCACAAGCGGCGGCAATGCAAGCGGCGGCGTCTAACAGTGCAGGCGCGGCTGTCGGATTTATGGGAATGAATATGGCGCAAAATTCAGGCGGAATCAATGCAAATAATTTGTTTACACTTGCGCAACAACAACAAATGCAACAGCAACAAATGCAACAGCAGTTACCGCCTCAACCTCCGCAAGAAACCGGCTGGAAATGCGAAGAATGTGGACAGACCGGCAATAAAGGTAAATTCTGTGCAAATTGCGGTAAACCTCAACACAAGCCGCAAAATTTTGGCTGGAAATGTGAAAGTTGCGGACACGAAGGCAATACAGGTAAATTCTGCGCCGAATGTGGCAAGCCGAAACCTTCGGTAGCTGATGAATGGACTTGCCATAAATGCGGCACTGTCAACAAAGGCAAATTCTGTGCTGATTGCGGCGCGCCTAAACCTTCAGCAAATACCGCGTCAAACGAATGGACTTGTTCGGCTTGCGGTACTGTCAACAAGGGACGCAGATTTTGCGCCGAATGTGGCAAGCCCAGAGGCTGATTAATGAAAAATATTATTGACGCAATTTCCACGCTTGTTACAAGAAATAACTTTAATTTGTCGAATTTTCACGGCGGAAATAATCGGATTAGTGCGTGTTGGTAAATTCTTAGTTACTGAGATTTTTATTTTTAGATTTACTTTTCTTTGCTGCTCCAAAAGCAAATGCTCGTACTCCTCGCATTTGCAAGTAACAAAAGAAAGGAGCTTTTAACCGCCAGAGATTCAATCCTGCGTGGCTTGCGTAGCAAGGCATGCTCTTTAGTTAATCAATGGCGGCGGCGGTCGTCCGTGACCGCCGTTTCCTATACTATCCCGCGTTGCACTTTTCCAACAGCCACTAATTAAACAGGATATGCGCTTGAAGATTATGTTAAAAATCTTTTCGCAAATATTTTTGATTGTTCGCAAAATGATGAGTGTTATAATAAAATTCGTCAGCAGATAAAAAACAACGTTGAAGAAATTTCCGGCGTGGAATTTGCGCCGACTCGTGAACTCGGAAGAGGTTAAGACGGCGAATTTTAATTTTATATGTCTAGGGCGTGTTGAAAAATTATTTGACCTGCTAGCAAAAAATTTTGTTCGATGATAGCGAAGTACTAAGATGCCGCGCAGGACGCGCGGCGCGGGCGGCGTGCGAATGAGCGTGAAGCGAATTAACGCCGCAAAAGCGTCTTTCTTTTTGGTACTTTTTCTTTGACGCAACAAAGAAAAAGTACTTTAAATAAGAAAAGAATTTTTAAAAACAAATTTATTCCACAGCCACTAATTAACCTTGATAAATGGAAAATTTTTAATAATACCGAAAAAATTTTTGAACTTCAAAAAAAATATACTGCGCTAAAAATTGCAGACGTAAAAATTAAAAATCCTGACAATCCCGCCAAAATTATTGCGGCTAAACTTATTCATTATGAAATTTGAGGTGTTTTTGTGAAATTGCTAGGTGCTGTTGGTAAAATATTTTTAATTTTTTAAAAAGCACTTTCTTTTAGCATTGCTAAAATAGTAGCTAGCGGCTAGGTCGTGTTGGTAAACTAGATTTTAGAATTTTTATATGTTTGTTAAATATTTTTATTTATTAAATTTACTTTTCTTTGCTCGTCCAAAGAAAAGTAACAAAAGAAAAGACGTTTTTTTCCGCCAGAGATTCAATCCTTGAATCAATGGCGGCGGCGGTCGTCCGTGACCGCCGTTAACTAAACTTGCAAACGTTAAACCATTTTTAATTTACCAACAACCCCTAAGTTTGTTTAGCGGCTGTGGCGGGCTTGATTTGGGATTTGAACGCGCAGGTTTTGAAATTCCTGTTGCAAATGAATTTGATTCTTCAATTTGGAAAACTTTTAAAATAAATCATTTAAATTCACAACTTATAACAAAAGATATTAGAAATTTATCGGCAGATATTTTTCCTGATGATATTGACGGAATAATTGGCGGGCCGCCGTGTCAATCGTGGTCGGAGGCGGGCGCACAACGCGGCATTGAAGATTTACGCGGCAAACTTTTTTTTGACTATATTAGAATTTTAAAGGCTAAAAAACCTAAATTTTTTCTTGCCGAAAATGTCAGCGGTATGCTTGCAAATCGCCATTCTGCAGCGGTAAATTCTATAGTTGAAATGTTCAAAAGTTGCGGCTACAATTTGACGTTAAATCTTGTCAATGCTAAAAATTACGGCGTTGCACAGGAGCGCAAGCGAGTTTTTTATATCGGTTTTCGTCAAGATTCGGGAATTGATTTTAAATTTCCAAAAGGTTCAACGGCCGATGATTCAAAAAAAATAACTCTGCGCGATGTTATTTTTGATTTGCAATTTTCGGCAGTTCCCGCCGCCGTCGGTAATGTTCATAACGAAAAAGCAGATAATAACAACGAATATTTTACAGGCAGTTTTTCAACAATTTTTATGAGCAGAAACCGCGTTAAAAGTTGGGACGAACAAGCATTTACCGTGCAAGCGTCGGGGCGTCAATGTCAACTGCATCCTCAAGCTCCAAAAATGATTTTTTTCGGTAAAGACGATTTTAAATTTGTTTATTCAAAAGTTAATGACGCTTATAAAATGATTGGAAATGCCGTTCCTGTTAATCTTGCTTACGAAATTGCCGTTGCAATTCGTAATTATTTAATGTGAAGGTGATTAAATGGCGAATACGTCAGTTAGTTATAAATGCCCAAATTGCGGCGCGCCGTTGAGTTTTTTACCGGGCAAAACAACTGTTTCCTGTGAATATTGCGGAACTGAATTTGAAGTCTCTGCGATTGAGGAAATGTTTCAATCTCAAAACGAAGTTGCAACCGCCGCCGCTGAAGCTCAACAAACTAAATGGGATATTGCGGGCGCGGGCGATGATTGGTTACCCGCCGAAGTTTCAAATTTGCAGGCGTTCACTTGCTCAAGTTGCGGCGCGGAATTGGTCTGCGATGAAAATACTATGGCTACAGAGTGCGTCTATTGCGGTAACCCTACAATGATTCCGAAACGTTTTGACGGCAAATTAAAACCTGATATGGTTATACCGTTCAAAAAAACTAAGGCGGACGCTGTGGAGGCGTTGAAAAATTTTTACAAGGGACATTATCTTTTGCCGGATAATTTCACGGAAAATAATCGCGTTGAGGCTATTCAACCAATGTATGTACCTTTCTGGCTTTTCGATTCAAAAATTGATTCGCACGCCGAATTTAAAGCTAAAAAAGTTCGCCGCTACGATTCCGGCAGTATGATTGTTACCGAGACTAAATTTTATAATTGTCAACGCTCCGCCAAAATGAGTTTTGAAAAAATTCCTGCCGACGGTTCCAGAAAAATGGACGATGCCTACATGGAAAGTATTGAGCCTTTCAACTATTCCGAACTTGTGCCATTCAGCACGGCTTATTTGACGGGCTATCTTGCCGATAAATACGACGTTACCGCCGAAGAATGTGCGGCGCGTGCAGATAAGCGCGTTGAAAATTCTGCCATTGAAGTTTTGAAAAGTTCGGTTAAAGATTTTAACAGCGTCGAATTGGTAAATTCTGCCGTCGTCAAGGAAGTCGGCAAAGTTATTTACGCGCTGGTTCCCGTGTGGATTTTAACCACGCGCTACAATGACAAGCCGTATACTTTTATGATGAACGGGCAAACAGGCAAAGTTGTCGGCAGTTTGCCATATGACAGCGGCAAGGCGTTTAAATATCCCGCAATAGCCGCGCTTGCGTCAATGCCGGTATTTTACATTTTGGCGAGTATGTTTTTATAAGGCGGTGAAGTTATGGTAAAAAAAATCTGTGCGACGATTTTATTTCTGTTTGCAATGAGTTTTAGTGTAACTTTCGCCTCAATGCCGGAAAGAATGATTGACGCTGAAGTTTTCGACAATTCGCAGACTCTTTCAAAAAGTGAAATTCAATCGCTCAAAGATAAAAT
>CAJOGS010000071.1:0-8320 GCA_905234045.1 uncultured Selenomonadaceae bacterium
TTTTAAAAGCGTCGATTTTCCGATGCCGTTCTTGCCGATTAAGCCGACTTTTTCGCCCTTGCGAATTTCGGCATTAAAATTTTTAATGATGTTTTTGAAATTGACATTTTCAAGAATCAAAACGCGGTTGGCGGATTCTGCGGCGTCAGCAAGTTTCAATTTAACAGTTTCAGTTGAAGGCGGCTTTTCAAGTCGTTCCATTCTGTCCAAAAGATTTTGACGACTGCGCGCCCGTTTTGCAGTTGACGCCCTAACTTTATTGCGGCGTACAAAATCCTCAAGTTTTGCAATTTCTTCCTGTTGCTTTTCGTAAGCCTTTAACTCAAATTCCCGCCGTTCCGCCTTGAGTTGCATAAATTTTTCGTAATTGCCGTTGTAAACCGTCGCCTTGCAATTTTCCATATCAATAATTTTATCAACGCAATTTTGCAAGAAATGGCGGTCGTGCGTGACGGCTATAACCGTGTAGCGATAATTTTTCAAAAAATCTTCCAAAAAATCAATCGCATAAATATCCAAATGGTTTGTCGGCTCGTCAAGAATCAAAATGCGCGGCTCGTCCAACAGAGACTTTGCCAACGCAATTTTTGCAGTTTCGCCGCCGCTGAATTCGTTGGGATTTTTTGCAAGTTCACTTTCAGTAAAACCTAAGCCGAATAAAATTTTTTTCGCCTGAAATTCTTCAACGCCGACGCTCAACATTTCTGCAAGCAACGTCGGCTTTTCAAAGTGCGGAATTTGTTCAGCGTAACCGATATCTTCTTTGTGAATACCGCTTATAGTGCCGCCGTCAAATTCCTCCGCGCCGATTAAAATTTTTAAAAGCGTCGATTTTCCCGCGCCGTTTTTGCCGACGATTGCTATTTTTTCGCCGTCCATAATTTTAAAACTGACATCAGAAAAAATCAGCCGTTCGCCGAAAAATTTTGTTACTTTGTCCAGTTGTATCATTTTAACCTACTCAAACAAAAATTATCAGTAAAATAATTCCGGGTATGCCGAAAATTCCGGCAATAAGACAATGAATAAACGTGATTTTTATTGTAAAAATTCCGATAAAATTGCAAATGTAAAGCATAATTGCGCCGATGATACTGTTTTTTAAAAGCCAAAACGGCAATTTAATTAATTTTATCAGCGCAAAAATAATCGCAACCCCGATAAGCGGTGCGATAAAAACTTCAAGACCCATTTATAAAATTAACTCCTTTCAAATTGGCACGCGGTTTTCAATCGCCTTTGCAATGGTTACACTGTCAGTACCGGCAAAATCTGCGCCAACCGACATACCTTGTGCAAGTTTCGTAACCTTCACATTGGCGGGCTTTAAAAGTTTTGCGATAAAATGCGCGGTTGCCGTGCCTTCGACAGTCGGCTCAAATGCAATTATAACTTCGTGAATGTCCTCTTGATAAACGCGCTGAACCAATTCTTTCAAATGAATATCTTCCTGCGTAATTCCCGCCATTGGCGAAATCAGCCCGCCTGTAACGTGATATTTTCCCGTAAAAAAGCCGGCGCGTTCAATGGCGTCTAAATCTTTTGCATCTTTGACAACGCAAATAGTTTTTTTGTCGCGTTTGTCGGAACTGCAAATTTCGCACACGTCAGAATTTTTATCAATCGTGTTAAAACAAATCGCGCAGGAGTGCGTTTCAGTTTTTATATTTTTAATGGCGGCGGCTAAATTTTCCACGTCGTCATTTTTCATGTCTACGATATGATAAGCAAGCCGAGCGGCAGTTTTTGAACCGACGCCCGGCAATTTTTGCAACGACTCAATTAAAGCCGTCATAGCTTTTGAACTCATATTTATTTCACCAAAATTTTATTGTAGTTTGGTAGTGGGGTAGTGGGATAGTGTGATAATTCGGTAGTTATTAGTTATTAGGTCGTGTTGAATAATTATTTTTTGCACTGCTGATACTTATCGAACTAAAGAAAGTTGACTAAGTACGAAGAACTAAGATGCCGCGCAGGACGCGCGGCTCAGGCGACGCGCTTTTTTCGTGATGAAAAAACAGCGTCGCAAAAACACCTTTTCTTTTTGGTACTTTTTCTTTGGGCGAGCAAAGAAAAAGTACGTTAAATGAGAAAAATTTTAAAAAATAATCATTCAATACTACACAGCAAAGAAAAATAAATTAAATATAATAAAATATTTTTCCAAATTAATTACGTCAGTATCTGAAACCTTCGCCCCACTCTTTCGGCACAATTTCAATCAAATAGCCGTCGGGATCAGTAATCCAATAAAGCCCCGCCTCTTTGTGTTCCTTGAGAATACAATTTAATTTTTTGTGCGTTTGGTAAGCCGTTTCAAAATCGTCAACAATAAATGCAAGGTGTGAAAGATTATCGCCGATTGTATAAGGTTTCTGGCGATTTTTAATCTGTTGCAATTCCAAAACGTGATCACTTCTGTAAGGGTCGCCCAAATAAACAAAAAGATAACTCTTCGTTTCAAGGCGTGCAAATTCGGTTAATCCCAATGCCTCTTCATAAAATTTCAAACTGCGATCCATATCAAAAACCGTAAAGTTTGAATGGTCAAACTTAAAATTAGGCAAAATTTATCTCCTCTGTATCAAGAAAGAATTTCAATCCAATAACCGTCGGGATCATTAATAAAATAAATTCCGACATCTAAAATTTCATGGCAAATGCAATTTAAATTTTTATGAAGTGTATGAGCGGCTTTAAAGTCGTTTACTTTAAAAGCAATATGATGAACTTTGTTTTCATCAATTTTGTAACATTCGGTATCATTCGCCGGCCATTTCAATTCAAGTTGGTGTTCACTGCAATATTCATCACTCAAACGGACAAAAATTGCGTCTCCGACAACTTTGCGGCTGACTTCATGAAGATTGAGTGCCGATTTATAAAATTCCAAACTGCGCTTCAAGTTTAAAACTTTTAAATTGCTGTGGTCAAATTTAAAATTAGGCACCTTTAACCGCCTCTATAGTTTTCTTGAGGCTGTCAATATTTTCAACATTGAAACTTGAAATTTGCTTGTCAATACGGCGATTAAAACCGCAGAGAGTTTTACCGGGTCCACATTCAATAAAAGTATTTGCGCCAAAATTCTGCATAGATTTAACGCAGTCAATCCATTTAACGGGGTGGTCAGCCTGCGAAACGAGATTATTTTTAATTTCGGCGGAATCAGTTTCAATTTTGCCGTTGAAATTGGCGGCAACAGGGAACGCCGCATTTTTAATTTCGATTTTATCCAATTCTGCAGAAAGTTTTTCAGCGGCAGGTTTCATCAGTGTAGAATGGAAAGGCGCACTTACAGGAAGTACTACAGCTTTTTTAGCTCCTGCAGCTTTCAATTTTTCAACTGCCGCGTCAACGCCTTTGGTTGTTCCCGCAATAACAATTTGCCCGGGACAATTAAAATTAACCGCCTGAACATTATCAGAAATTTCATTGCAGGCATCAATAATAATTTGATCGTCAAGCCCGATAATCGCCGCCATTGAACCTTCGCCGACGGGTACAGCCTCTTGCATAAATTGCCCGCGTTTGTGTACCAAAACTACCGCGTCACGGAATTTGATTGAACCTGCAGCAACCAGTGCCGAATATTCGCCCAAACTGTGCCCGCCCGCAACTTCCGCGTTAATGCCTTCAGATTTTAAAATTTCAGCCGCAATTACGCTGACAACCAAAATTGCGGGTTGAGTATTTGCCGTAAGTTTTAAATCTTCTTCCGAGCCTTCAAAGCACATTTTTTTTATCGAATAGCCAAGCGCGTCATCTGCTTCATCAAAAAGTTTTTTTGCAATATCGAAATTGTCGTAAAAATCTTTGCCCATTCCGACGAATTGCGCGCCTTGTCCCGGAAATACGAACGAAATTTTAGCCATTTAAAATCTCCTTTCATTTTAGATGGTCAGTTTTTGGTAATTAATCATTGATTAACCGATTTTTGTTGAATAAATCAAATTTTAAAAATTATTTTCTTATTGAACGTACTTTTTCTTTGCTGCTCCTGCGCGGTTAAAGCGTGCTCTTTATCTGAAAAAGTACCAAAAAGAAAGGAGCTTTTTGCGGCACAAGTGCGGTCACATCACGTGACCTGCGTGCCGCGCCGTGTGAGCGCGCATCCGTGCGCTCACCAACTTTTCCGCTCTTAGTCTGCATTTTTTTATTTGCTAATTATCAGTAGTTTTGCAGGTTCAATTTATTTTTCAACACGCCACAAAAATTTTTTAAATTTAAATTATTCAACACTAACTAGGTGCTGTTGAAAAAATATGTTTTTAAAAATTCTTTTCTTATTTAACGTACTTTTTCATTGTCTTGTCAAAGAGCAAATCCTCCTACTCGTCGAATTTGCAAGTACAGCAAATGCTCGTACTCCTCGCATTTGCTCCGCACGTCCTGTGCGGCATCTTAGTTTTTCGCTCTCATCGAACAAAAATTTATTCGTGAATCAGCATTTTCAATTAATTTTTCAACACTAACTAACCACTATACACTAAAAACTAAGCAAGATAATTCTGCTGAAGATTCGCCACAGCTTGCGGCAAGCCGTTTACAATGTCGTCAATAATTTCTTGAACTGTTTTAATATCGTCAAGCATACCTGAAATTTGCCCAATCATTACAGAGCCGTTTTCAACGTCGCCATCATGCGTTGCTTTTCTCAAAGTTCCGACGCCCAATTTTTCCAATTCTTCATTAGACGCGCCGGCGGCTTCCATTTCCAAAAAAGTACGTGTAAATTTATTTGCGATAACGCGCGCAGGATGTCCCAATGTTCTGCCGGTTACGACGGTGGAGCGATCCTTTGCTTTTAAAACAATTTCCTTGTAATTCGGGTGTGCGATACATTCTTTGCTCAAAACAAAACGAGTACCCATTTGGATAGCGTGTGCGCCGAGTGCGAACGCCGCCGCCATTCCGCGTGAATCAGCAAAGCCGCCCGCCGCAATTACGGGAATTTCAACCGCGTCTACAACTTGAGGAATTAAAGGCATTGTACAAATTTCGCCAATATGTCCGCCTGATTCGCAACCTTCAGCAATAATTGCGTCAACGCCGCCTTTTTCAAGTCTCTTTGCCAACGCCACACTTGCAACAACGGGGATAACTTTTGTACCGATTTCTTTTAAAGCCGGTAAATATTCGCCGGGATTTCCCGCGCCTGTTGTAACGACGGGAACGCGCTCATCAATTACGACTTGCATAACTTCCTTGACGAACGGCGACATTAACATAATATTTACGCCGAACGGCTTTTCAGTCCGGTCTTTGCATTTTTGAATTTCTTTTCTCAAAATATCCGGCGGCATATGTCCTGCGCCGATTAATCCCAAGCCGCCCGCGTTTGAAACTGCCGACGCAAGTTCAGCCGTTCCAATCCACGCCATTCCGCCCTGAAATATCGGATATTTGATATTCAGCAACTTACAAACAACGTTGTTTTCAAACATTCAATCTTCCTCCTAACTGGGGATATTATACCTTGCATACATTTTTATTTCAATCACGTTTAGCCAAATTGGAATCTTTGAAAAAATCTTCCTTTTCGAGTGCGTTTTTAATATGTTCCAAAACGTTACCGCCGACATATTCGTTTGCGACTCGAATAGCATTGCAGATTGATTTGGCGTCAGAACTTCCATGACTGATAATGCAATAGCCGTTGACGCCCAAAAGCGGCGCGCCGCCATATTCTGAGGCGTCCAATTTTTTGGCAAGTTCTTTCAAAGTAGGAGCTAAAAGCAATGCGGCAAGTTTCACGGGGACGCCGCCTTCTTCAATTCCTTCTTTGATAAGTTTGAAAATCGTATGCGCCAGACCTTCGGCAAATTTTAAAACCACGTTGCCGACAAAACCGTCACAAACAATGACATCAAATTTTCCCGTCGGAATATCGCGCCCTTCGGCATTTCCGGCAAAATTTATCGTCGTCATATTTTTAAAAATTTGATAAGTTTCCTTCGCCTGTTCGTTGCCTTTCGTTTCTTCTTCGCCGATATTCAAAAGTCCGACGCGGGGATTTGCTTTTCCCAAAACGTGTTCAACGTAAAGTGCGCCCATGATTCCACTTTGTACCAAATGTTCAGGCTTGCTGTCAACATTTGCGCCGCTGTCAAGCAAGAGTGCCACGCCGTCCGGCGTTGGAATTGGTGTAGCGATTGTTGGGCGTCCTATGCCGTGAATACGCTTTAAAATAAGTTGCGCCGCCGTCACTGCCGCGCCGGTTGAACCGGCTGAAAGTACTGCATCACATTCGCCGTCTTTTACAAGTTGCGTTGCAACTACGATTGACGAATTTTTTTTGTTTCGCACGGCGTCGGCGGGGTGTTCGTCCATTCCTATAACTTCGTCAGTATGTTTGATTGTAATCGGCAGACTTTCAAAATTCGGCTCGTCGCTTAAAGTTTCGAGAATTTTATTTTTGTCGCCTACCAAAACTATTTCACATGGATATTTTTTAACGGCGTCTATTGCGCCTTTCACGATTTCCGACGGTGCATTATCGCCGCCCATTGCGTCTAGTGCAAGTTTCATTTGACTGCTCCTATAAAAAAAATAGGCAGGTACTATGCCTGCCCAACAATTTGTTATCTTTAAGCCGTTTCAATGACTTCTTTGCCGTCATAATAGCCACATTCCAGGCACACATGGTGTTGGAGTTTGGGTTCATGGCATCTCGGACATTTAACAAGATTCGGAGTTTCCAATTTCCAATTTGCACGGCGTCTATCACGTCTTGATTTACTTAACTTTCTTTTAGGTGCTGCCAAGATTATAACCTCCCAGATTTATTTGAAATTCATTAACGGTGCAAGTCTTGGGTCAACATTTAACCTGTCACAATTACACTCGCCGTTATTCAAATTTTGTCCGCAGACAGGGCAAAGTCCCTTACAATCAGCCTTGCAAAGACTTTGAATCGGTTGACTTGTAATTAAAATATCCCTTACAAGTTCCGTAACATCAAACAGATCATCTACAATTTCCGCGCCGTCAATTTCTTCCTCGAACTCGTGAATTTGATTTTCTGTCGCTTCGCTTAAACATCTGTCGCAAGTAAATTCTTTGCAACATTTTATCTTGCCGCGTATCACAACTTTAGAAGTTTCATTCACAACTTCGCCTGAAATTTCCAACTCGCCTGTAAATTTGCCGTTATCCAAGAAATCTTCCTTGCAAAATTTTTCAGCCGATACTTTAAAACTAAAAGGCACACTTGCACCCTTAAAAATCTGCACTTTGAGCATTTTACAACACCGCCGCTATTATTGTCAAGAAGTTTGATTCAACATATTTTTAAAATTTCCTGTAAAAAACTTGCCGCTATAAAATTATTGTTTTAAAATAATTATTGAAAGTAAATCTTTTTCAGGACTTGTTGGTAAACTCGATTTTAAAATGTGTATATTTTTGTTAAATTTTTATATTAAACTTAATTTTCTTTGCTAGTGCGTTTTGAAAAATTTATTGAAAATGCTGATTCACGAATTATTTTTTGTTCGATGAAAATTAAAAAACAGCACCGCAAAAACGCTCTTTCTTTTTGGTACTTTTTCTTTGAGCGAGCAAAGAAAAAGTACGTTCAATATAAAAAACTTTCAAGAAAAAATTTGATAACAGAATTTTTCAACACGCCCTAGCCCTGCGCGGTTTATGCTCTTTAGTTGCGTCGGCGGTTGTCTATGCCCGCCGTTTCCTATTCTTGCAAACGTTAAACTATTTTTTAATTTACCAACAAAACCTAATTAAATTTCAAAAGTTTAAAAACAGCGTTATTTGTTCATTTTCATTTAACCGCTGATTTACTTAAATTTTAAACAGGGGGAATTTTTATGGAAAATGGAAGAATTTTTATTGCCGAAGACAAAACTTTAGCAATGCTGATTAACAGAAATGCCGCTGAACTTTCCTGCAACGGTTCGCCGATGAAAGTTTTAACCGCAAATACTACCGACGCCGCGCAAGAAAAGCATGTTCCCGTTTTTGAAATTGACGGCAACAAAATTTCTGTAAAAGTAGGAAGTATTGAACACCCGATGACAGAGGCGCATTTGATTGAATGGATTTATTTGCAGACGAAAAAAGGCGGGCAATATCGCTGTTTGACGGCTACAGATAAACCTGAAGCAGTTTTTTATATCGCTGATGATGATACGCCGCTTGCAGTTTACGAGTATTGCAATTTGCACGGACTCTGGAAAAGTAGTGTGGTAGTTGAGTAGTGTAATAGTGTGATAGCAAATTACTACCACACTACACCACTACAACGGGAGTGATTTAAATTTGGAAATTGCCGAACTTTTTATCAAAGGCGGCGCGG
>CAJOGS010000071.1:8351-12141 GCA_905234045.1 uncultured Selenomonadaceae bacterium
GTATTGAACGGCTTGTATTTTACAACTACGCCGCAAATAACAGCGATAAATTTTTGGAATCGCTGAAAGATAATTTAAAAAATCAAGACATTAACGCGGTTGCAAATTTTTGCCACAATGAAAAAAATCTTGTCAGCGAAGTTGCATTTGCGGGAATTGTTGCCGCCACTCAAGGCGAAAATATTAAACCTGCATTGGAAACGGCTTACAGTGATGCCGCTATGAAATTGCGGGCGCGTTTAAATTATCTGTCAATGTTTGTAACGTTGTCGCCGCTTTTAGGTTTACTCGGTACAATTTTTGGAATGATTGAGGCGTTTAATATTTTCAATCTGCAAGCGGGGCAACCTATGGCGATAACCGGCGGAATTGGTGAGGCGTTAATTGCAACGGCTACCGGCTTATGTATTGCGATTTTTGCGCTGATTGTCCACACATATTTTGCCCAAAAACTCGACGAAATTTTAACCAAAATTGAAAAAGCCGAAAATATCGTACTTGCGAATTTAAGCGGAAAAGGTGAGCCGAATGAAACACCGTGACTTCAGAGAAAAATCTCAACCGCTTGTAATGATAATTCCGATGATTGATATAATGCTTTTTCTGTTGGTATTTTTTATGTTGAGCACAATTTACATGGTGCAGACGAATAATTTTCAAGTCAATTTGCCGCAATCTGAAACGGCAAGCGGCGAAAACAAGCCGAATCCAATTTCAATTACAGTTATGAAAAGCGGCGAAATTTTATTTGACGACACAAAAATTTTAACAAAAAATCTGCCGCCGCTTGTACAACACGCCTTGCAAAAAAATAACGACGCAATTTTTGTAATTTACGGCGACAGAGAAACTCAATACGAAAAAATTGTTAAAGTTTTGGAACTGCTGAAAAAATCTGGCGTCCGCCATATTTCAATAGCAACCGAGATTAGGGACTAGTGGTTAGTGGTTAGGGATTAGGGATTAGGGAAAAATTTGTTCGATGATAGCGAAAAAATAAGATGCCGCACAGGACGTGCGGCGCGGGCGGTGCGTTTTTTTCGAGAACGAAAAAACAGCACCGCAAAAAGCGTCTTTCTTGCAAATGCGAGGAGTACGAGCATTTGCTGTAATTGCAAAGGCGACGAATAGGAGCGTTTGCTCTTTGACAAGACAAAGAAAAAGTACGTTCAAAATATAAAAACTTTCAAGAAAAAATCAAATTTTACTGATGAATTTTAGTTACTGATATTTTTTTAAATGTACTTTCTTTTTTCCGAAGCAAAAAAAGTACTAAAGAGCATGCCTTGCTACGCAAGTACCAAAGAAAAAGTGCTTTTTGGAATCCGCAAATCTGCTACAAGTAAATCCCTAGTCCTTAGCCCCTATACAGTCGCACTTTGCGGATTTAAAAAAAATTGTGGATTTTTTAATTTTTCAACACGCACTAGCCCAAAAGCAAATGCTCATACTCGTCGCCTTTGCAAGTAACAAAAGAAAAAAATTTTAGCAGTCGTCCGTGACCGCCGTTTCCTATACTTGCAAACGTTTCAAAAATTTTGACTTTACCAACAGACACTAATCACTAACCACTATTTCAATATGCCATAGAAAATTTTTAAAATTTGAATCAATCAAGTCAATTTTCTGATTGAACGCGAACGAATTGCACTAAGTTCAATTTCGTCCAGAGTTTTTCCAAGTTGCGACTCAACGGCCGCTACAAATGTTCCTTCCGCCAATGGACAATCTATTATTTTTAAATTTGAACGTTTCAAAATTTCTATCGCCATTTCAGCCGTCAATATCGAACTGCCAATATCTGCGATTAATGCAACGCCGTCATCTGAATAAACTTTTTTAACTGCGCCAATAATTTTCCGGCAACTTGTACCCATACTGCCGTCGTCCATTCCGCCCGCCGCAATTATCGGCACATCAGGAGCCATCATTTTTGCAACTTCAACAACGCCTTCAGCAAGTCTGCTGCTGTGCGACGCTACTACTATTCCAACCATTTGGAAATTCCTCCGCCAAGTTATTACAGTAATTTTTCAAAATTATATTGTTTTATAAAAAATATTCGCCCCAAAAATTTTTCTACCTGCAAAATTTTACATAGACATTGCAAAATTTTTTGGCTATAATTTTTCTCAATGATACCTATTTGAAATCGAAGGGAGATTTTAACTTGAAAGGTACTACAAAACCAATTTATGTTATTGGACACAGAAACCCCGATACAGATTCAATTTGTTCGGCGATAGGTTACTCACATTTAAAACAGGCGTTGGGAATTAATGCAGTTCCTGCGCGTTGCGGAAAAATTAACAATGAAACTAAGTACGCGCTGGAATATTTTAAAATGGAGCAGCCTTTTCTTGTAACTGATTTATATCCCCGCGTTAAAGATGTTACGCTGGAATGTAAAACTGTCGTCCGCCAACATGACACGCTCCGCCATTTGGGCGAAGTTATGCGTAAAAGCGATTTAAAATCTGTGCCGGTTACTGACAGCAACGGCGAACTTGTCGGCATTGTTACTGTCAGCGATTTAGCGAAACGCTATTTTTTGGAATTGGGATTACAAAGTTTGGTTGATATGCGCGTTCGCTACCGTGATATTATTCAGGCGACAGATTCAAAAGTTTTGGTTTCCGCAGATGAAAATGACTTTATCGAAGGCAATATAAAAATTGCGGCGGGCAGTGTCGAAACTACTTTGGCAAATTTGCAACCGAAAGATATTGTACTTGTCGGCGATCGCAGTGTTACGACTTTGAGAAAAATTTTGAATTGCGGTATTTCCTGCATGATTGTTACCGGCGGTTGCAGAGTTGCGGCTGAAGCGTTGGCAGAGGCGGCGAATTTAAAAATTTTCGTACTTGCCACGCCTTACGACACTTATACAGTCGGACGCCTTTTAAATCAGTGCGTGCCGATTCGCCGCATTATGCACGCTGATCCAATTTGTTTCCGTCCTATGGATTTGCTTTCAGATATTAAAGGCATTATGGACGAAAACAGATTTAGAAGTTATCCCGTAGTTGAAAATAACAAACTTGTCGGCATTGTCAGCGCAGATGAAATTATGTTGCCGGAACGTGAGAAAGTTATTCTTGTTGACCACAACGAACGCGGACAAGCCGTTGAAGGTATCGAAGACGCCAAAATAGTTGAGATTATCGACCACCACAGATTGGGCGGCGTTCAAACTTCCGAACCTATTTATATTCGTCAAGAGCCTGTCGGTTGCACTTGCACAATCGTTGCAAATATGCATTGGGATTCTGATATTGAAATCCCGCCGTCAATCGCAGGGCTTTTACTTTCTGCGATTATTTCCGATACTGTTTTATTCAAGTCTCCTACTTGCACTGCCAAAGATAAAAAGACTGCCGAAAAACTTGCAGAAATTGCGGGCGTCGATTTGAAAGAATACGGACTTGCAATGCTTCGCGCAGGCGCAGGAATTGGCGGCAAAACTCCTACCGAAATTGCCAAAAATGACTTGAAAGAATTTAAAATTGGCGATTACAGAATTATTGTCAGTCAAATTTCTGTTATGGATCCTAAAGAAGTTCTTGACATTGAAAACAAAATTATTGACGTTATGGCGGATAACTGCGAACGTGAAGGCTTTGATATGCATTTGCTTATGGTTACAGATATTCTGGAAGAGGCAACTTATTTGCTTTATGCCGGTTCGCCAAAAACTTTGATTGGTGAGGCGTTTAAAAAAGATGCCAGCGGTACGCATGTTTATTTGCCGGGCGTTATGAGTCGCAAGAAACAAATTATTCCGCCGCTT
>CAJOGS010000072.1:0-9705 GCA_905234045.1 uncultured Selenomonadaceae bacterium
GTAGCGTACAACGTATACAGATCGACGAATCCCGTGTCGAGCGCGTTAAGTGTGAAAATCGAATAAGGACTCCCCCACATCAGTGGGGGTTTTATATTTGGTTTCAATAAGGAGGGGTTTCGGAAATGGCATATAAAAAAGGCATCCCGATCACCGGCGGTTTTTACCCGATGGACAACGGGGATTTTCCGCTGGTCGAGGCGGCTGACGTTTATGTGGATGATGCTTCGAGGCTAAGCGATAAGCTGAGTGAGGTTTCTGATTTAAAGAGAGCAATTACGGATATAAACCTTTTGGATGAGATGATCATGGGTACGGTGCAGACGATCAGTTTTGACCAGGGCGGGAACGTTTCGCGGATTGTGCACAGTAAAAACGGAGCGGCGGTTCGGACTGATGTCTTTACATTTGGGGCTGGCACAATTACAGAAGTACGGACGCTGGCTGCTACGGGCGAATCCGTGACGATCACCACGAACACGGCCACGCTTGAGACAACAGTAGTTTACGCTGCGGCTTAAGGAGGTAAAAATACATGGGAGTTGCTATTGTTGAGGGCGGTAAGGTGGAACGGATTGCCACCGCTCTGGAAGGAATCGCCGGTGGACTACGGCGAGTGACACTGACAATTACGATGGTCAGCGTAGACGAGGACCCGGTCTATGATGAGAATGTGATCGTGACCGATTTGTCCACCGGGAATGTACTTTACACGATCCCGTACAACCGAGCACCTGTGCAGGTGGAGCTGGCACAGGACAAGAGTTACAGCGTAACCGGGACGCAGGATCATCTGGCAGAAACGACCTTTTACGCGCCGACCACCGTAGGCGGAGTAGCGCAGAGCGATGCAAATATTACTATCACCTATCAGGTGCTGGATGCGGCCAACAGTTTGATGGCGATCCAGAAAATGGTTCAGGACAACCCGGGAAAGGAAATCCTGCCCATTGGCACGGAAGTCACTGTCCCCTATGTGAATGAAAGCGGGACAGAGATGGACAACACACTAGTGCTTGTCCACTATGGATACTACGTCAAAGAGGCAGATAAGGACACGGGCACGTTGACGTGGATGGCGATCTTCATGGCAAAGTATGCCAGCGATGCCTCGATCACGTTTGACGCGCCGGAAGTCGAGGCAGCTACGGAGAGCGTGGCGGCGGCGGGGATAACCTATTATGGGAAAAATGGAACGACTTATACCCGACTGACGCTGGAGCAGGGAGACACGATTCCGTATGGGGATTATGAAGCGATATACCATAACGAGATTAACGACAGCTCTGCCAACATCGTCCGGTACGGATACAACCGCTGGTCGCATAGCGCGTATCGTCAATATCTGAACAGCTCCGCGGCAGTTGGCAGCTGGTGGACAGCACAGCATCTTGGAGACATGGCCCCAGCCGAGCTTGGCGCGAAACGCGGATATATGGCAGGATGGCGAACGGAGGACCTGATGGCTGTCCAGTCCATCAAGATCGTGACAGCGAAAAACACTGTCACCGATGACGGGACACTGGAAGAAACCTACGATAAATTCTGGCTGCCGAGCATCAAGGAGATGTACGGCGTGGAGCAACTGGCCGGAGAGGGCGATGTATGGTACAGCTACTGGCGGGACTACATTGGGCTGGGCGCCGTGCTGACAAACGCCGCAAACGCGCTGAGGAAGATATTCCAGATCAATAACCACACCAGTGCGCAGTACGTGAGGCTGCGTTCCGCCTATCGCGGCTACTCGAACAACGTTTGGAATGTCTACGCGTCGGGCGAGGTCAACGCCAACGGCGCGTACAACGCGTATCGCTGCGCCCCGGATTACTGCTCACGAACCGGGAAAACCACTATGTATAGCATGGTCGGCGGCAGAAAAATTGGAGTAGCAAGGAGCCGATTCCCGCGCCGAAAGGCAAAACTTTTATTGACGTGAAATTTGAATATACTGAAGATCAATCTTTGAGAGTTACGGCGATTGACAAGCAACGCGCCAATCATTTTGAACGCCAAATTATTGAAAAACCTGGTAGTCGGGTAGTGTTGTAGTGTGATAGTGTGATAGTTTGGTAGTTTGGTAGTAATACAGATTTATTTTTTTAGAATTACTTTTCTTTAAAAAAGCAAAGTAACAAAAGAAATTTCGTTCAATAAAATAAAAATTTTATTCAAAGGAAAATTTTATGACGAAAGAAATTGACATAATAACTTTATTTCCCGAAATGTTCAAAGGCGTTTTCGGAGACAGCATTATTAAACGCGCCATTGACAATGAAATTTTAAATATCAGATTAACGCAACTTAGAGACTTCGCCTTTGATAAACATAAACAGGTAGACGATTCGCCATTTGGCGGCGGAAGTGGTATGGTTTTAAAGCCTGAACCAATGTTCCGCGCCGTGCGTTCGGTTTTGCAAAATTCAACCGCCACTTCGCGCAGAATCATTATTGCAGATCCCGCCGGAAAAACTTTCAATCAGGCGAAGGCGAAAGAACTTGCAAACGTCGATTGGCTGATAATAATTTGCGGACATTACGAGGGATTCGACGCAAGAATTTATAATCTTGCCGACGAATTAATTTCAATCGGCGATTACGTTTTGACGGGCGGCGAAATTCCCGCAATGGCGATAGTTGACGCGGTTGCAAGAATGTTGCCGAATGTTTTGGGCGCGGCTGATTCTGCCGAGACTGATTCATTTTTCGACGGAATGTTAAGTTATCCGCAATACACGCGCCCGCGCAATTTTGAAGGTATGGAAGTTCCTGAAGTTTTACTCAGCGGCAATCATGCCGAAATTGCAAAATGGCGGCAGATGAAATCTACAGAAATTACAATGAAACGCCGCCCCGACTTGATTTTTGGTGATATGAAATGATACGAATTTTATTGCTGTTTACGCCGGTAGTTTTATTCGTGCTGACATTAACGGGCGTTATAAATCTTCACACGTTGAAAAGCAATGTTAAAGCACTGCCCGCAAAAACCATAAAAATTTGTCGTGAAATATCCGACAAAACTGCCGACGAATTGTCACGCCGTTTCCCAAACTTACTCAAACGGAGAGATTAGATGAAAAAAATTTTAATAATCGCAGTGCCGATAATTTTAATTGCACTTACGGCAACTTGTGTTGGAAGTTGGCAAGCCATGCAAAAAGTTCACACTTTGCCCGGTCATTCAATAAAAATTATTCGTGATGCCTTAGAAAATCGTAACGCCGAAACTTTTTACAGGCTTGTTGACGCCGATAAAATTTTGGCGATTGCCGCCGAAGAAATTGTTACCGCCAAAATTAACGGCGAAGTTGACGCAATGACTTATTCGACGCGGGAACTTGAAAACAACTACGAAAATCTCAAGCAAGATTTTATTTCTGCGTCAAAAATGGCGTTGCAAAATTATTTTTCGACAGGACAAATAGAGATTGCCGCTGATGATTCAGAAATAAAAAATTGGCTGATAAAGTCCGGCTTATCTTCCTGCTACATTAAAAATTATTCTGATCCCACAGTAATTGACGGCTTGGCGCATGTGAAAGTTTATTTTCATAACAGCGAAATGAATTTCAGTTTTGAAGTTGAGACAATGCTTGAAAGAATCAGCGAAAGTGAATGGCGAATTATCGACGCCAAAGGATTTGACGGCTATTATTTTGGCGTCAAGCGCGGCTTGCAAATGAAATTGGCAAGTCTCAATGCTCCCATTCAAAATAAAATTGCCGAGACTTTTGACGTTAAAAAATTTTCAACCGAAATTACCGAAGGTGACGAATACGGCTTTTCAAAGAATTTAAAAATTTCGTTGGACGCGGATTATTTTTCAGATAAACCGATTGAAAAAATTGTCGGGCGCGTGATAATTGACGGACGCGACGGCAATGTAAGCACTACGCCTTTTGAAATTGAAATGATTGACGCGGAAAGCGGCTTGCAAACTTTTGAAATTAATAAAATTCTCAACCCGTTTGTAAAAAAAGATTCCGACGTTATGAAGCGCGGCTTGAAAAAGCGGGAACTTCACATTGAAATTACTGAAATTGATTATCTTGACGGTACAATTTTGAAAGAGTACGATAAATTGCCGCAATGGTAAGAGAGGGAATTTTTAATGACGCTTGCAGTGGTTATTTTGACGAGAAACGAAGAATTTAACATTGTTGAAGTTATAGAAAACGTCCGACAATGTACCGAAGAAATTTTAATAATTGATTCCGGCAGTACCGACAGAACTGTTGAACTTGCGAAGGCGAACGGCGCAAAGACTTTTTATCGTGCATGGGATAACGATTTTTCGGCTCAAAGAAATTTTGCACTGGATAAAACATCTGCAGATTGGATTTTATATATTGACGCGGACGAAAGATTAACTGCAAAGACTGTTGAGCATATTAAAAAAATCCTCGCGCAGGAGGATTTAAATTTTCAATATAAAGTTAAGCGAAAAGCTACGGCTTTTGGAATTACTTTTAATCATGGCGTTTTGAAGCCTGATTATATTTTGAGAATGTTCCCGCGTGAAAAAGTTCAATGGAGCGGCAAAGTACATGAACACCCGAATTGTCCCTGCGAAGTTAAAACGTTACAAGGCTATTTGGAACATTATACCTATAGAAGTTGGAGCGATTGGGAGAAAAAATTTCAGTTATATACTACAACGTGGGCTGAAGGAGCTTTTCAAAACGGCAAAAGGATTTCACCTGCCGGAGCGTTTTTACATGCAAGTTTAGGATTTTTTAAAATGTTTTTTTTGAAGGCAGGATTTTTAGACGGTTGGTACGGCGTTTTTGTCAGTGCAAATCATTTTTTCTATACGCTTATGAAATATTTAAAATTGATTGAGTTGCAAGACGCATCGAAAAAATAAATTTAATGAATTGGGGAGTTTTGAAAAAATATTTTTTCAAAATTTTCTATGTGCAAATTTTTCTATTTTAAACTTACTTTTCTTTGCTAGCCCAAAAGCAAATGCTCCTACTCGTCGCCTTTGCAAGTAACAAAATAAAAGGCTTTTT
The DNA here is from genome assembly GCA_905234045.1 of uncultured Selenomonadaceae bacterium. Lineage (GTDB taxonomy): Bacteria > Bacillota > Negativicutes > Selenomonadales > Selenomonadaceae > Quinella. The sequence continues at coordinate 5,016 of CAJOGS010000072.1, forward strand.
TGGGGCACAAGTGCGGTCACATCACGTGACCTTGCGTGGCTTGCGTAGCATGCGCGGTGAGGCGCGCTCTTTAGCGGGCATGCTCATAAGCCGCGCCGTGTGAGCGTGCATCCTTGCGCGCACCAACTTTTCCGCTATCAGTCAGCATTTTTTTTCGCTATTCATCAGCAATTAACTACCGCACTATCACACTACCACACTACTCACGCGGCATTGCAATTTTCAGCGCGTCGCGCAGATTTTCTACAGGAAATAAATTTACATTTGGCGGAGTTTTTAATTCGCCAAAATTTTTTTTCGGCAAAATAATATTTGTAAAGCCCATTCTGACAGATTCATCGACACGTTGCCGCGCTTTACTGACTGCGCGAATTTCGCCGCTTAATCCGACTTCGCCGAAAATTACGCATTGCGCCAAAAGTTTTCTATTTGCAAAACTCGACGCAAGCGCAACCGTCATCGGTAAATCTGTTGCAGGTTCGTCAATTTTTATTCCGCCCGCCGTCTTCATATAAACATCACAACTGCCGATAGCCAAATGCAAACGCTTTTCTAAAACTGCAAGCAACAGTTGAATTTTTTTCACGTCAACAGAATCGCTTGTCCTGCGCGGCGGCATAAATGGAGTTGGTGCAACCAACGCTTGAATTTCAACCAAAAGCGGGCGCGTTCCTTCGACCGTCGGCACTATCACACTTCCAATATCATCTGCTTTATCAGGAAGAAATAATTTTGAGGCGTCGGGAACGTCAACAAGTCCGCTGTCTCGCATTTCAAAAAGTCCAATTTCTGAAGTTGCGCCGAAACGATTTTTTATTGCGCGTAAAACGCGAAAATCTGCACTGCGTTCGCCTTCAAAAAATAAAACCGTGTCAACTATATGCTCCAAGACACGCGGACCCGCTAAATTTCCGTCTTTCGTAACGTGTCCGATTATAAAAGTTGTAATGCCGTGACTTTTCGCAAGCCGCATTAAAGACGCCGAACACTCTCGAACTTGTGAGACACTGCCCGGCGCACTTTCAATATCAGATTTATAAATTGTCTGAATAGAATCGACAATCAGCAATTCAGGTTTCACTTTGTCCACGTGCTGATTAATTCGCTCCAAATTATTTTCCGCGCAAATGAAAAGTTCATCGGCAATGGCGTTTAATCTTTCGGCGCGCATACGAATTTGGCGGGAACTTTCTTCGCCCGTCACGTACAAAACGCGGCGATTATTTCTTGCAATGTAGGAACAAACAGCCAAAGTTAAACTGGATTTTCCAACGCCGGGATCGCCCGCAATTAAAATTATTGAACCGGGAATTAAACCGCCGCCCAAAACTCTGTCCAATTCGCCGCTGCCGGTTGAAAAGCGCGGCAATTCGGTTAAATCAACTTCAGCAATTCTGCGCGGCGTTTCGTAAGCTGTCGTTAGCGCGTGTTTAGGATTGTCGGTAACTTCTTCGACAAATTCTTCAACAAGTGTATTCCATTTTCCGCACGAGGGGCATTTACCGAGCCATTTAATAGATTCTGCGCCGCATTCTTGACAGACGTATTTTTTTTTCTTAGCCATTGCAACTCCTACAAATATTTTAACAGCGGATAAATCGGCAAGTTGTAACCGTGCTTATCTGATAAAAATGCTGTGGCATCTATAAAATCTTGTTTTTCTATAAAACCTGCATTGATTAATTTTTCTTTTATTGCGGGATATTTCGCCACTATGAAATAAATTTTTTTGCCTTGAGATTTTCGCATTGAAGAAATTAATTCATCAATGGAGCTGACATTTTTAGCAATAATACTTTCTTCGTCGTCTTGGACGGAAAAAATATTTTTTATTGCGTCAAAATTATTTGAGTCAACAAAAAAAGCGCGTTCTTTACCTGACATTATAGACGTAGTTTCAATAAGAAAATCTTTACATTCAATATAAATTTTCTTCATAATTTTGTAGGCGTTTTCTATGAAATCCAAATCGAACCATTGAGTTTTTATGAAGTACTTGAAAAAAAGTTTGTCAAACGGATTTTTCATATCAAAGCCTAAGGCGACACTTCCGGCATAGTGATAAATTTTTTCTGTAATGACACCGCCTGCCGTTCTAAGTTCAATTTGAACAAATGAATTAAATTCCGGCGGAAGTTTTCGGTAAGTCGTCGAGAAAAAATTATTTAAAATATCTTGGTCGGGACATTCGCATTGCGGATTATCTGCAAGCCACTGAATGGCTTCATAAAAAAATTTAGGGTCTACTTTATCGAGATTCAAAACTATTATGCCGGAGCAAAAATAATCAGACGCCGAAATTTTTCCTGTATTTATCAAAAATTTATTCGTTATCATATAATTTTGGGCTGCGTATACTTCCGGCACGGCGGCAATTACGTAGCGTTTCATTGAAAATTCCCAAAGTTTGGCAATATCAATATTAATTATTGTGTCTGAATCCAAATAAATTATTTTATTCACGTCGTCAGTAAAAAATTTTTTTTCAATCATCAATCTGTAAAAAGCACCGATTGTAAATCTTGATGCAACATAGGCAGGAATTTTTTCGCGCAGATATTGAATTTTTTCGGGGCAGATTTTATCAATATTATAAAATTTTATTTGCTGATCGTATTTGTCGGCAACGGCTTTTAATTTAAACATATTGGTTTCGCTCAAAGTGTTGTCGTGGAAAATATGAACAGTAACCTCTTCGCGGGTATTGTCAAACAATGACAGCATTGAAGTACCCGTGAATTTTGAATAATGCCCGGTTTCGTCGTGCAAACAGTAGCAAACGTGAATCATTTTCTTCGCTCCTTTTTTTGTAGTTCGGTAGTGGTGTAGTGTGGTAGTGTGGTAGTGTTATAGTGTTATAGTGGTATAGCTATCTCACTATCTCACTATCCAACTATCGCACTATCCCACTACAAAACTACTCTCCGATGATTCTGACTTCAGGAGTTAAATTTACTCCGTGAACTTCATGAACACGGCGTCTGACTTCTTCAATCAAATTTAAAACATCAGCCGCCGTAGCGTTGCCGACATTTACAACAAATCCCGCGTGTTTTTCTGAAACCATTGCGCCGCCGACTCTTAAACCTTTCAAGCCTGTCTGATCAATCAACGTACCTGCGAAATAACCTTTGGGGCGTTTAAAAGTACTGCCCGCGCTTGGAAGTTCAAGCGGCTGTTTGCTTTCTCTTTTTTGAGTGAAATCCGCCATTTTATTTTTAATTTCCGCGCCGTCGCCTTGCGTCAAATTTAATTCAACTTCGCAAATTGCGTAGCCGTTCGATTGAAAAATACTTTGAACAAACAACTTAATGAAAGTTTTCAATTCGCCTTCAGGTGAAACTGCCGTAACCTGCGCGACAACATTTTTCATTTCGCCGTCATATGCGCCTGCGTTCATAAAGACTGCGCCGCCGATACTGCCGGGAATACCGACAGCAAATTCAACGCCGCTTAAATTATTTTCAGCCGCAAAATTTGAAACGTCTTTGAGTTTTGCGCCTGCGCTTGCAATAATTTTTGTGCCTTCATTGCGAATGTTGCCAAAAAATTTGTCGCTGAATTTCACAACCACGCCGCGTATGCCGTTATCAAGCACCAAAACATTTGAGCCGTTGCCGAGAATCGTACAAGGCAATTTAAATTCTTCAATCAATTTGAAAATCTGTGAGACTTCCTGCGCGTTCGACGGAAAAATTAAAACATCAGCCGCGCCGCCAATTTTAAAAGTGGTATGCTCCGCCATTGGCGCATTAAATATAAATTGTTCACGGTTCAAAAATTCAGCAAGTTTTTTTCCAAATGATTCTTCCAAATTCATAAAAAATTTTATCCTCCAATTCTCGGCACAGTTCAGTTAACGATAACTCCAACTGAAAATATCACGCAATTTTATTTTAAGGTCGGGAAAAATTGACGGCGAAATTTCAAATCTTGCACTTTCTCTTTCTTCTTTTGGAATTTCTTCAAGGTCGTCATCGTCATAGTCAATATATTCAAAATCAAGTTCGTATTTTCCGTCACGCAAAATATAAGCGTAGATAATTTTCATAAATGCATCAATAATCCAATATTCTTTGACGCCATATTTTTCATAAGTGTCCTTTTTTATGGTTAAATCACGCTTTTTTGTAGAAGTGGAGAGAATTTCAACAACCAAATCCGGTGAGCCGTAAATCGCTTTATTGGTACTCAAAATACTTTTATTTTCTTCGGAAACAACAACCAAATCCGGTTTATAAATGCTGCCGTCCGAAAAATGAACATCTACATGATCAGCAAAAACATAACCGTTTTTATGCTGAATAAAATAATTTTCAAATGCAACTACCAATTTAATGATAGAACTGCTGTGAAAAAGATTAGCCGAAGGAGACATAACTTTTTTACCTCCAATAATTTCGTAAGCAGGATATAAACGTCTTTCATTAAAAACTGTTTCGGTAGCGTTTAACATTGAAATTCATCTCCCTTCACAAAAATTTTTATTTACAAATTAAGCGTTGACAACTGCGCCGGTTGACGCTGAAGTTGTAAGTTTTGCGTAACGCGCAAGATAACCGGTTTTAATTTTCGGTTCAGGTTTAACCCATGCGGCGCGGCGTTTTTCCAATTCTTCATCAGAAACTTCCAATTCAAGTTTGCGGTTTGGAATATCAATAGAAATAACATCGCCGTCGTTAATCAGCGC
>CAJOGS010000072.1:9817-13693 GCA_905234045.1 uncultured Selenomonadaceae bacterium
CTGTAATTGCCGCAGTCGGATTCAACATTTCTTGCATACCGGGTCCGCCTTTAGGTCCTTCGTAGCGAATAACTACAACGTCGCCGTCGTGAATTTGTCCCGCCATAATTGCATTAATTGCCGTTTCTTCGCTGTCAAAACATTTTGCCTTGCCTTTGTAAACAAGCATATCTTCACTGACTGCAGATGCTTTGACAACCGCGCAATCGGGACAAATATTGCCGTGCAAAATTGCAATACCGCCTGTCGGTCTGTAGGGATTTTCTACAGTATGAATGACATCTTTGCGCATGATTTCCGCGCCTTCGATTCTTGCGCCTAAAGTGCCGTCAATCGTTACCGCGTCAAGGTGCAACAGATTTTTCTTTGAAAGTTCATGCATTACTGCAGTAATGCCGCCCGCCTCTTCCAAATCTTGCATATGATGATGACCTGCAGGGCTAAGTTTCGTAATGTAAGGAGTACGCGCAGAAATTTCATCAAACAATTCTGCAGGAATTTTTATGCCACATTCATTTGCAATGGCTGTTAAATGCAAAACTGTATTTGAACTTCCGCCGATTCCCATATCAACCGTAATTGCATTTTCAAACGCTTTAAGCGTCAAAATATCACGCGGGCAAATATTTTTTTCAATCATATTCATTAAAACTTTTGCGGCGCGTTTAGCTAAAATGAAACGTTGTCCATTATACGCGGCGGGAATTGTGCCGTTACCGGGCAGAGCCATTCCGAGAGCCTCACTCAAACAATTCATGGTATTAGCCGTGAAAAGTCCTGCGCAACTGCCGCAACCCGGACAAGCCTTACTTTCCAATTCTGTCATTTCGGCTTCAGTCATTTGTCCTGTCGCAAATTTTCCCGCCGCCTCGAATGATTGACTGACGCTGATGTCTTTGCCGTGAAAACGCCCTGCCAACATAGGACCGCCGCTGACAATAACCGCAGGAATATTTAAACGCGCCGCCGCCATTAACATACCGGGTACAATTTTATCGCAGTTCGGAATCAAAATTAAACCGTCAAAACCGCTTGCCATTGTAACAACCTCAATAGAATCTGCGATAAGTTCACGGCTTGCCAAAGAATATTTCATGCCGGTATGTCCCATTGCAATACCGTCGCAAACGCCAATGGAAGGAAATTCGATAGGTGTACCGCCTGCCGCCGCAACGCCTAACTTTGCCGCCTCTGTGATTGATCTCAAATGCATATGTCCCGGGATAATTTCATTGAAAGAATTGCAAACGCCGATGAGCGGCTTTTTGAGTTCCTCCGCTCCGAAACCGTTTGCATTGAATAATGAACGATGGGCGCAACGTGTAGCACCTTTTTTAACAATATCGCTTCTCATTTTTGAGCCTCCAAAAATTTTATTGCTTTAAATCGCAAAAAAATTTTAACGCATTTTTTTTATATGTGCAAGCGGAAAAAGTTTTGACTGCATTGGCGTTGTAATATATAATGTTTCAAAAATTTTTGGAGGTTTTTACTGTGAACGAAATTAAAAATCCCGGCGTCTTTGAAGTAGGAAATCCTTTACCTGAACAATTCAGCAAATTTTTTATCGGACAAGCATATTTGAATCCGCTGACAAAAACCGGCGGCGCAATAGCGAATGTAACTTTTTCGCCCGCGTGCAGAAATAATTGGCACATTCACCACAAAGGCGGGCAAATTCTTTTGGTAACTGGCGGGCGCGGCTGGTATCAAGAATGGGGAAAAGCTCCGCAAGCATTAAAGGCGGGCGACGTTGTAAATATTGCGCCTGAAGTAAAACATTGGCACGGCGCGGCGGCTGACAGTTGGTTTTCACATTTGGCGGTTGAAATTCCTGCCGACGGCGCGTCTAATGAATGGCTTGAACCTGTTGACGACGAACAATATAAAAAGTTGGAAGGCTGATTTTAAAAAATTTTGAAATATATTAATGGTAACTTCATGTAAGAAAATCTTAAATATTGTTTTGCGTTTGTTGATTTACATAAAAAATTTCTAAATTGGAAAGGAAATCATCTGAAGACAAAAAAACCCTTAATATATAAAAAAATTTTAATGAAGGTGAAAGTATTATGTTCAACAAGAAAAAACTGATTAACGGAATTTTAGCGGCGGCGATTGGCGGAAGTTTATTTTTTCCGTCCGTAACGTCGGCAGAAATTAAAACTTACACCGGCGAAGGCGAATATGTTATGAGCGATTTTGAAACTCCTGAAATTGCAAAACAGCGCGCCAAAATTTACGCCGAACGCAACGCGCAGGAACAAGCCGGCGTTTACATTAACAGTTATTCAAAAATGGAAAATTTTAATTTAATTGCCGATGAAATTGTAACTCTTACCAACGGCATTTTAAAAATTTTGGACGTCAATTATAAAATTATTCCGATGAATGACGTTGGCGGCATTATGTACCGCGCCACAGTTCAAGCGAATATTGACACTGCAAAAGTTGACGAATGGATTTCAAAGGGAGTTTCCGAACGTTCGTCTTTAGTTGAAAAAAATAATGCACTTCAAAAACAAATTGCCGAACAAGAAAAGCAAATTGCCGAACTTAAAGCACAAATCGCGCAGGTTAAAACTCCAAAGGCTGAAGAAAAACTTAGAGAAGATTTTGCTGAAGCCGACAGAATTTTTATGTCAAATGTGAAACTTGAGGAAGGCAACCGCTTAAATTTAATTATAGCTGATTGGGCGTATGAAGAGGCGGTAAAATGTTGGACTGAGGCTATTGCACTCAATCCTAATAATTATCTTGCTTACGAGGCACGCGGCTATTATTTTCATCTTGTAAGCGTTCAACGTTACGAAGAGGCGATTAAAGATTTTACAAATGCAATTCGCTTGCACCCTTCAGCTGAAAATTATTTTTATCGCGGCACGGCGTATCTTGCGACTGACAGACGCAAACAGGCTCAACAAGATTTTGAAATGGCTATAAAAATTTCGCCGAATTATTCCGAGCCATACGGCGAACTTGCTTACATTTACGCTACAAGCGGCGAACGCAAGAATGTTCAAAAAGCGATTGATTGTGCCGACCGCGCAATAAGTTTTGATGAAAGAAATTGGCGGGCGTATTACAGTCGCGGACTTGCTTTATATTCTGTAGATCATTTTGAACAGGCACTTGAAGATGCGAAAATGGCTCTTGAATATGGTTGCGGTGATGCTTATCAACTTATCGGCGATTGTTACGGAAAACTCGGTTTAATAGATGAAGCTGAAAAATATTGGGAACTTGCAAAAGATCCCCCCGCGTTCGGTTGATATTTTTTGTGTGACAATGCGGTAACTAGGGGGGGGGCGTGTTGAAAAAATCAAATTTTACTGATGAATTTTTGTTACTTAAATTTATTAAATGTACTTTCTTTTTTCCGAAGCCGTTTAGTAGTTAGATAGTGTGATAGTGCGGTAGTTAAAACTATAACACTATCACACTACAACACTAACACACTAAAAACCGTCCGCACTTTGCGGATTTTTTTATTTTTCAAAACGCCCTAGAGGCTGTTGGTAATTTCGATTTTAGAATTTTGGTAAAATATTTTTACTTTTTTGAATGTACTTTTTCTTTGCTCACCCTGCGCGGTTGCTAAGCCCGCGTGCTCTTTAGTTGCGGCGGCGGTCGTCCATAACCGCAGTTTCCTATTCTTTTCTGTTTTGCACTTTATCAAAAGTCCCTAGTGCGTGTTGAAAAATTGATTTAACTTGCTGATTCACGAATTATTTTTTGTTAGATGATAACGAAGAACTAAGATGCCGCACAGGACGTGCGGCGCGGGCGGTGCGTTTTTTTCGAGGACGAAAAAACAGCACCGCAAAAGCGTCTTTCTTGCAAATGCGAGGAGTACGAGCATTTGCTGTACTTGCA
>CAJOGS010000073.1 GCA_905234045.1 uncultured Selenomonadaceae bacterium
ACATATAGCATTTAGGTTCGATAAATTAGCTGTTTGCTTTTTGAATTTTGTGTTACTTGCCGCTTCGGTTATTCACTTTTAATTTACCAACAACCCCTAAGGGCGTGCGGTAAAGTTCGTGCGACCAAAAGGAGCTTACTTACTAAGAGCGTGCGATATTCTAGCAGCTTTGCGGATTCTTTAAAGCACTTTTTCTTTGGTACTTTCTTTTTTTGCTTCGGAAAAAAGAAAGTACATTTAAATATAAAAATATCAGTAAATAAATTTAATCAGTAAAATTTTATTTATTCAACACGCCCTAGAAAAAATGTATCATAAAACCTTCAGTAACAAAATTTAATATTGAGTTGAAAAATTTCGATACTCTTTTAGAGAGGAGAGGCAGCTATGGCAAATGCAAATACAAATTTAATGTCGATCAATGTAAATTCGGCGGCAGGATCGACAAGTTCAGGAAATTCAAAACTGAACTATAAATCTTCATCAAATGGCGGAAATGATTTTAATGCCGCGCTGGATCGTGCCAATAATACACTCAATCGGCAAGCCGCGCCTGTTCAGCAAAATCCTTCCGACGCTGAAGAAGTTTCATACAAAAAATCCTGATGCACAGATCGAACAAAATAACACCGCTACAAATACGGCAACTCAAGGAGAGACCACACAGCCGCAGGACGCGCCTCAAAGTTTACCGCAGACTTCGGCAACTGCTAAAAATGTTTCGGTCGAAGTCGATACCAAAAATGTTTTATCAGACGCAAAAATCGAAACTGAAAATATTTTGCCGAATATCGAAAACCAAACTGAATTAGAAATTTCTGACGCGGCTGAAGTTCAAAACATTTTGCCTTTTATGTTCAATGCAACCACCGAGACTTTGTTACCTTCGCAAGTTACCGAAAACAGCGGCGAAGTTAATTTAATGGCGGTTATGCCGCAGTCAAACGAAAGTAAAGGGCAAGAAATGCTGAATATTTTGAGCGGCAAAACATGGACGGCTGAAGACGTTAAAGCAACTTTAGCTTCACAAAATTCTCAAACAGCTGTTGAAGTTAATCCCGACGCTTTAAATTTAGTGCAGAATGGAAAAAATTTCACGTTTACCCAAAATCAAACTCCCAACGCTGAAAATATTCAGCCGCAAATTTTAACTCGTCAAGCAACTTTGTCGCCTGAACAACCGCAAATTCAAAATATAAATTTAAATGCTAATGCCAATTTGAATACCAATACCAATTTGAATACCAATGCCAATTTGAATACCAATGCCAATTTGAATACCAATGCCAATTTGAATATTGAACAATCGCCACAAATTCAAGTTGCAAATTTAAATGCCGAAGAAACTTTGCAACCTACAATTCAAAGACAAATTCAAATGCAGGAACAACCAATTTTAAATGCAGTTAATCCGCAAGTTGAACCGAAACAAAATAATCAACTTAATCAAATTGCCGAAATGTTTGGCGGAAATTTGCAAGTTGAAGATAAAAACGCTCCTTTGTCGCCTATACAACCTACACTTCACCAACAACAGGAACAAAATCAACAACAAAATAATAATCAAAATCTGCAGATGAATTTTCAAAATTCAAATGCTGAAATTCAAAATCAAAATGTTGGCGGTGAAGAATCATTCGCACAAAATGTAACTCCCGCCAATAACAATGTTTCGACAACTCAACCTGTTACACAAACTCAAACGCCTGAAGCTACTGCACAAACTGCAAGAGATGCTGAAACTGTTCCCGCGCAGATTGTCCAACAAGCCAGATTGATTCGCAATGCCGAAAATACCGAAATGGTTATTAATCTCAAGCCGGAACATTTGGGACAATTAACCCTGCGCGTTTCTGTCAGTCAAAACGGCGCAGTTAATGCAAGTTTTTACAGCGACAATGCACAAGTTCGCGCAGCCATTGAAAATTCAATCGTCCAACTTAAGCAGGAACTCAGCGATCAAGGCTTGAAAGTCGATAACGTTCAAGTTTCATCATATTTGAGCGACAGCGGCTTAATGAACGGGCAAGGCGGGCAAGCATGGCAACAACAGCAACAACAACACGCGCCGAGACAAATTAATTTTGAAACACTTCAAGAAGAAGTTGACGCAGTAACGCCGGAAAATCAAACAAATTCTGCCGACGGCGTAGACTACAAGGTTTAATTGGAGGTAATAAAAATGGCAAATGCTTTTAATACAATCACAGTTGACGGCGTAACTTATGACGCGGCGGCTTATGCCGAACAGCAAAAAATGGTAAAAGCTGGAAAAGTCGAAAATGAATTGGACAAAGACGCTTTTATAAAATTGCTTGTAACTCAACTGCAATATCAAGATCCGCTTGAACCGCAGGAAAACGGCGAATTTATTGCACAAATGGCGCAGTTCTCCAGTCTTGAACAAATGACAAATGTTGCAACCAAACTCGAAGACATTAATACTTTGGTCGGCAACATTGACACTTCAGTTTTGGTTGGACAACTTAGCGGAATGATTGGACATGGCGTTGACTGGTCGCGCACGATTCAAACTGCTGACGAAGAAGGCAACCCTGTAACCGAAACTAACGACTATACCGGCGTAATTACCGGCGTTACCGTTAAAGACGGCGCAACAAAAATTATTGCCGAAACTTTGGACGGACAAACTTATCAAGTTGAAATTGGCGAAATCGCATCAGTTTACAATTTACAAAATGCGATACAAAACGCTATTGCGGAAGCATAAAATTTTTAACTGATTAAAAAAATCCTCTCCTAATTAAGGAGAGGATTTTTTTGTTGAATAAATTTTTATTCTTGTTTAAAATATCAAAAAATGAATCAGCGGAGGGATTGAGATGAGTAACGAAAAATATTTCTTCCAAGAAGATGCATTCGGTGATATGTATGAGGATTCATTTCTTGCAGATGAATTTCCGATACGCAAGCCTGATTCTTCAAAAGTAGAAAATTCTACTGAAACCGCTGAATTAAATGCCGTTGCTTCCAACGTTCGACTTTCAAATGAAGTTGACGCGGGACAGCAAGCGAATAAAGCGATAAGTTCTGCTTTTAACATTGGAGGAAATTTTGGCGGCGGGTTGTCGTCAAATTTTTCCGGTCAAATTTTCGGCGGTATCTGAAAACTAAATCGCAGTGCGGTAGGTTAGTCAATAAGACCTCCCGCACTTTTGCTTGTCTTGGAGCGTTTAATTGCAATAAGAATATTTACGGGATGACCGCCAACGTCCATTTCGACGCCCAAACATTGTGAAGTACCGATAGTCATTGTTTGCCCTGCGGCAATAGCCATGTTAGGTGTAGAAATGTCTGCTTCGTAGCCGAGACCTGCCAAACTTGTAGTGGCGTTTGCAGTAAGCATATTTGAAAGTTCGGAAATTGCACTGCGTGCCAATTCGTCCATTTCTGAAACAGGCATACCCATCATCATTGTTGACGCAATAAATTTAGCTGTGTCTTCAGTCATATTGTAGACTACGCTGCCGACTAATTCTTTTTTGAAATTAACACGTACAGCGACACCTTCGTTTACAACTTCTTTATCGTGCAGATAAACTTTCGTTCTTTTTGGAGTTGGGCAACCCAACACCGGCATAACATTCAGGAACGCCTCGATAAAAGGATTAGCGAGTTTTACGTTCATAATTTATCCCCTTCCATATAGCTGACATTAATGCAATATCAATATCAACACAAATTTTCTAAAATTCTTTAGGTAAAAATTCTATACAGGAAAATAAAATCCCTGCCCGATTTAAAAAATTTTTTTCAAGCAGGGAAACTTTTTTAGTTGGATAGTGTTGTAGTGGGATAGTTTTGTAGTACTAATCTCTAACAACTAACCGCGCTAACAGCTAACAGCTAACCGCTAACTGCTACCCGCTACTTATAAGTATCTTATCCAAACATAAGCAGTTGAAATTATTATCGAAAGAATCATCAGCGGGAACGCCGTTTTCATAAAGCTGATAAATGAAATTGGTTTACCGCGTTGCGCCGCCATACTTGCAACAACAACATTTGCACTTGCGCCAATCAATGTACCGTTGCCGCCTAAGCACGCGCCTAACGCCAAACTCCACCACATCGGCTCCAAATTCGACAAGCCCATTTCGCCCATATCTTTAATTAACGGTATTAAAGTTGCAACGAACGGGATATTATCAATAAACGCGGACGCAATGGCACTCATCCACAAAATTAAAATCGCCGTACCTGTTACATTGCCGTGAGTAATTTCTATAGCCTCAGCCGCCAACATTTTTATTACGCCGGTTTCAACCAACGCGCCGACAAGTACAAACAATCCTGCGAAGAAGAAAATTGCAAGCCATTCGATTTTGCTCAAAACTTTAGCAATTTTTTCTTCGTCGTGGTGATAAGTTATCAAAAGTAACAAGCCCGCGCCGCTAAGTGCCGCCGTTGCCGTTTCCAAATGTAATGTGCTGTGCATTACGAACATTGCCATTGTTACCGCCAAAACGCCCAAACATTTTTTCATTAAAGCATGGTCTGTAATTTGGCTGTATTCATTCAGGCGCATAACTTTATCTTGCAATTCGGGTTGCGTATGAAGTTTTGAGCCGTACATTCCGAGCATTATCGCAACCGTAACGATAAAAATTATTATCACCGGCAGTGTCAAATTGTAAATGAAGTCCATAAAACTTAAACCGACAGCCGAACCAATCATAATATTTGGCGGGTCGCCGACTAATGTTGAAGTGCCGCCGATATTTGAACTGATTATTTGCGCCATTAAAAATGGTTTTACGTCAACTTTTAACTGTGCGGCGATATTAAATGTTATTGGAACTGTCAGCAAAACTGTTGTAACGTTGTCGAGGAGCGCGGAACAAACTGCAGTAAGTGCGCTTAATGCAACCAACAATTTTACAGGGTGCGCTTTAACTTTTTTTGCCGACCATATCGCCAAAAAATTAAATAATCCCGTTTCACTGGTAATGTTTACGATTATCATCATACCCATTAAAAGTCCCAGTGTGTTAAAGTCAATATGATGAATTGCCGTTTCTTGATCGATTATCCCAAAAACTATCATCAGCATTGCGCCGAAGATTCCGACGATTGTTCTGTGAACTTTTTCGGAAATTATCAGCGCGTAGGCGGCAATAAATATTACTACCGCTACCGTCGTCATATCCATTCATTTCGCTCCCTTTTTAGTGGGATAGTGCTATAGTTCGGTAGTGTGATAGCAATTTACTATTCAACTATTCAACTATTCAACTATTCAACTATCCAACTACCACACTACCAAACTATCCAACTACCGCACTACCTTGTCAACTACAGTGAGAGTAATTTTTTCGCCGTCGCGTTTGATTTTGTAGTTGAAACTTTTAACGCCGGACATTTCCAATTCCATTTTCATTGCCAAAAGTTCCATACCGAGTTTTTCAGTTAAATCTTTAGTAAATCCTGCCTTTGCCAAAGGTTCAGGCGGAGCTTCTGCCGCGTCTGCAAGGCGGCGTTTTTCGGCTTTTTTCGCCGCCGTCATAAGTTGTGCCTCGACAGATTTTTCTTCCACGTAATTTTTTATCATATCTTTATCAGTTAAACCGCGTGGCGGTCTTTTCATCATTGTTAAAAACTCCTTTCTTTTAGAAGGGGTAGAGGGTTGGAGGGATAAAGGGTTAAAGGGACAAAGGGACAAGGGCTTTTTCACTAACCACTATTCCCTAGTCCCTATTCCCTAGTCCCTAACCTTCGCCCACGTGTCTTTCAAGCCTACAACACGATTGAACACCAATTTTTCCGGCGTAGTGTCAGGATCTGTTACAAAATAGCCCAAACGCAAAAATTGATAGTGAGTACCTGCCGCCGCCCATTTTACACTTGGTTCAATCAGCGCGTTTTCAATCACTATTAAAGATTTTGGATTCAATGAGCCGATAAAATCTTCAGGCAAATTGCCTTTTTCATCAGTAGTCAAAAGATAATCGTATAGGCGAACTTCAGTCTTCAGCGCGTATTCTGCGCTAACCCAATGAATCGTACCTTTAATTTTTCTGTTGGCAGTTGCGCCGCCGCTCTTCGAGGTCGGATCAATCGTACAATGCAATTCGATAACGTTGCCGTCGGCGTCTTTGATAACTTCTTCGCACTTGATAATATAAGCGTATTTCAAGCGAACTTCGCCGCCCGGTTTAAGACGGAAAAACTTTTTGGGCGCGTCTTCCATAAAATCATCACGTTCAATGAAAATTTCACGCGTAAACGGAACAAAACGACTGCCGCCGCGTGTCGGGTGATTTTCCGCAAAAAGATATTCAGTCTCTGTAACGTTCGTCAAAACGACTTTCAGCGGATTTAAAACCGCCATAACTCTGTCAGCGTTGTTATTTAAATCTTCGCGGACGCAATGCTCCAACATTGCAACATCGACAAGGCTGTTACTTTTCGCCACGCCGATTCTTTCGCAGAAATCACGAATAGCGGCAGGAGTGAAGCCGCGCCGTCTTAAACCTGAAAGTGTCGGCATACGCGGATCGTCCCAACCGCGCACGTGCTTTTCTTCAACGAGTTGGCGAAGTTTTCTTTTACTGGTAATGGTGTTGGTTAAATCAAGGCGCGCAAATTCAATTTGACGCGGGCGGTTATTAACGTCAAAACCAAGTGAATCTAAAAGCCAATCATAAAATGGGCGGTGGTCTTCAAATTCCAAAGTGCAGACAGAGTGGCTGATACCTTCAATGGCGTCTTCCAACGGGTGTGCAAAATCGTACATTGGATAAATTAACCATTCGTCGCCGGTATGGTGGTGAGTAGTTCTAGTGATTCTGTAAATGACGGGATCGCGCATATTGATATTTGGAGACGCCATATCAATTTTTGCGCGTAAAACTTTTTCGCCGTCGGCAAATTCGCCCGCCTTCATTCTTTCAAACAAATTTAAATTTTCTTCAATCGAACGATTGCGGCAAGGACTTTCTTTGCCGGGTTCAGTCAAAGTCCCGCGATACGCTTTAATTTCTTCCGCGCTTAAATCGTCAACATAAGCCAAGCCGCACTTAATCAATTCAACCGCGTATTCATAAAATTTGGCAAAATAATCTGACGCAAAAAATTTTCTGTCGCCCCAATCAAAGCCGAGCCATTTTATATCTTCCTGAATTGAATCGACATATTCGACATCTTCTTTGGTCGGGTTAGTGTCGTCAAAACGCAAATTGCAAAGTCCGTGATTGTAATTCGCCAATCCAAAATTTAAGCATACAGATTTAGCGTGTCCAATATGCAAATAACCGTTAGGTTCAGGCGGAAAACGTGTTAAAATTCCGTTTTTGTATTTGCCCGCCTTCAAATCGTTTTCAATTTCTTGTTGAATAAAATTTGCCATAATTTGCTCCTTTCGGTATTGTAGTTTGGCAGTTTTTTAGTGGTTGTTGTAAAAGTCTATTTATTGCAATGCTTGCAAGTACTTCGACCCTGCGCGCAAGGACGCGCGCCGCCGCCATTGATTCAGGACTGAATCTCTGGCGGATAAAAGCTCCTTTCTTTTGTTACTTGCAAATGCGAGGGGTACGAGCATTTGCTTTTGGAGCAGCAAAGAAAAGTAAATTTAAATAGAAAAAATCAAAAAATTCAAGGTATTTTATATTTTCAACACGCACTAACTAACTACAAAACTACCAACATAATCGCGCAGGCGTTTAACGCCTTCAGCAATTTTTTCATCTTGCGGCAGATTCTGAACAATTTTTTCAATATAGCCGCGCTCCACAATCTTTTTCATTGTCCATGCAAAATTTATATCGTAAATCCACATGAGCCGAACAATTTTTCTGTCGCCGTTCGTGCGAATTTTTCTATAATCAGCCTGTTTGCCGGTAACAAAATTTTCAACAAAATCAGGGCTGACATCTGCAACAAGGTTGCCTTTTGATTTTATAAAATTAGGCATTTTGTCGGCGTTTTCCTGCGCGAGGAACGGCTCCAAAACTCTGTAAATATCAAGTTTATCTGCGTCACGAATAATTTTTGCAAATAAAATTTCTCTGTCGTCATCAGTAGCGGCAATATTTTTTTTATTGTGTTGCTGAATCGCAAATTTTACAATTTCATAATCGACGGCGGAAAGTTTTTTGAAAAATTCAAGTTCCTCAATAACTTTAATTCCCAAGTCCGCGTGGTCTTCAGAATCTGCGTCGTTGAAAGTTTTATAAATGCTGTACTGCCGAAATCTGCCGACATCATGAAACAATCCGATAATTTCTGCAAGTTCGCTGTCGTGTTTTGAGAAATTTAAAAATTTGGCAAGTTCAATGCAATTCGCCGTAACGTAGCCGGTATGTTTTTCTTTAATCAAAATTCCCTGCTGGACTTCGGCGTCTGCACTGTAAAAATTTTTTATATATTCGTTTATCCACTTGTGCATTTCGTTTAAAATTTCTTGCATTTAATCACCACCTTATTTTCAAAACTAACTTGAATATTATAACAGATTAGCGGGAAATTGGAATATTCAAAAATAAAAAAACTCCTCCGCCGAAACGAAGGAGCCGCAAAAATTTTTAGCTGATACTTGCCAAAGTTGCGAAAATTGAGCGTGTAAGTTTTGCTCGTTCGGACGCCGACATTTGTTCATTGTTTTCACTTTGATAATAATTCAAAACAGTTTGGGCAATAATTGTAAATTCACGCCGCGTGATAAATTTATTTACCAATAAATGTTTCAGTATGGATTTTACAATTTCAAATGGCGTGTCCTCGTCGATTTGGTTAATTATATCGTTGTACAAAAAATTTTTCTCAAGTTCAGGGTCTTCAACAACCGCGACGTGGGCCGCGCCGTGATTCAACTATGTAGCCTCTGTCATGCGTGAAGCGCGTACTCAAAACGTAGCTTATCTGCGACGGCGCACAACTTATTTTGTCAGCCAATTCGCTGCGACTAAGTTCAACAAAGCCATCCGACTGATCGGCAAGTTGCTTGAGAATATAATTTTCTACTATATCAGCTTTATTGTTCAACATTTTAAATCACCTCGACTTTTTGACATTATATTTGCCTTTTTGATTTTTTTCAAGTTTTTTTTGATAAATTTTTAAACCGCCATAAAAAAGGAAATTTACAAATGACAGGGAATATATAACGCACGGAGGGTAAATAACGTGGATAATGTGGAGATGGAAGAATTTGTAAACGCCGTTCGAGAGCGTTCAGACATTTATGAAGTCGTTTCAAGATATGTACCGTTGACTTTGAAAAGCGGGCGTTTTTGGGCGTGCTGTCCATTTCATGAAGAGAAAACTCCTTCATTCACGGTTACGCCGGATAAAGGTATTTTTTATTGTTTCGGTTGCCACGAAGGCGGCAACGTTTTCAAATTTATTTCGCTGATGGAGCATATCACATATTTTGAGGCGGTTAAACTTCAAGCCGAAAGATTAGGTATAAAATTACCTTCACGAAAAAAAACTTCAGAAGAAATAAAATTTGAGAATGAAAAAGAGGCTCTGCAGAAAATAACATCTTTTGCGCGAAATTTCTATCATAATTGCTTGATGAATTCCAAAGACGGCGAACAGGGCAGGAAATATTTGGCGGCGCGTGGAATAACTGAAAGCGTCATAAAAGAATTTTGCTTGGGATTTGCGCCTGATTCGTGGGACGCGCTGACAAAAAAAGTAAAGTCGCAAGGATTCAGCGAAAAGCAATTAGTTGCAGCCGGTCTTGCAGTTGAAAAGAAAGGCGGCAACGGCGTTTATGACAGATTGCGCGGAAGAGTGATTATTCCGATTTCTGATATTGCGGGTAATGCGGTTGCATTCGGCGGCAGAATTTTAGTTAATGCTGAAGATCAGCCGAAATATTTGAATACGCCGGAAACAGAAATTTTTGTTAAGGGAAAAATGCTTTTCGGTCTTGATAAATCAAGTCGTGCGATAATTAATGCGAATACCGCAATAGTTGTTGAAGGATACATGGACGCCATTTCGCTTTACAGCGTAGGCTTTAAAAATGTTGTGGCGTCATTGGGCACGGCGTTTACCGAAGAACATGCAAAAATTTTATCAAGATATGCGCGGCGAATTATTTTTTGTTACGACAGCGACGACGCGGGACAACGTGCTACAGTGCGCGCCTTGCCGATAATGAAAAATACCGGCGCGGAAGTTTATATTCTGATTGTTCCCGACGGCAAAGACCCTGATGAATTTATCCGCAATCACGGTAAAGCCGCGTTTAAAAAACTTTTAGATAATGTTACACCGTTTCTGGATTTTCAATTTCAATACAAGCTCAAGCACATAGATTTTTCCACATTACAGGGAAAAATGCAAGTACTTCATGAAATTTTGCCGCTGTGTAATGAAATTAAAGATACCTTGATTCAACGGGAATATTTGAAAAAATTTTCTTCGGTACTTCTGCTTGATGAAAATGTAATTTTGGAAGAGTGGAGAAAAATTTCGGGGCGTCCGCCAAATGAAAAAAAAGTCGCTCCAAAAAATTTTCCAAAAACCAAAGTTTCTTTAATCAGTCAAGCCGGCGTCAGCATTATAAAAACACTTTGGCACGAGCCGGAACTTTTAAATTATGTCAACGCGCTTGTTCCAATGGAAAATTTTATAAATATCCACAGAGAAATTATAAATTATATCGGAAAGTGTTACGAGGAAGGACGAACGCCGGACACGTTAAATTCTGCCCGTGAGTTGAGTCCCGAAGCCAATTTGGAAATCTCAAGGATATTTGGCAACACTGATCCGAACGAGGCGCAAATGTTGGCGTTTCACGATTCAATCAAGATTATGCAAAGAGTGGAACTTGAAAAACGCTATCAAAATATTGAACGCGAAATTCAAGAACTTTCAAAAGTCGGAGACATTGAAAATTTAAATTTAAAAATTTTAAATCTGATTGAAATTCAAAAAGAAATTACCGAATTATAATTTGATAAAATTTACAATATTGAAAGGAGCTACAGCATGACAGAAAAAACTGGAGCTGTCGAAACAGAAAAAAATAAAGCTGTCGAAGCAGTAAAAGCCGGTGCTGTCGATTCAAAAAAAACCGGAATGGTTGCGCCGGAGGGCGGCGATCGTAGCTCTCAAATAGTATCGGGGCTTTTCGACAGAGCAGCCAGAAACGGCTACAAATTGTCACAAAGCGAATTAATGGATGCTACGCAGAGACCGGATTTATCGGCGGAAAAAGAAGCTGCCGAATTTGACTACATATACGCGGAGTTGACAAAACGCGGTATTGAAATAATTGACGACACAGACAAACAAGATTTTACCGCACTTGCGACGGCAGATTTGCAATCGGCTGAGGAAACTGAAAAAATTTCTTCAAGCGAGGGAATGGAAATCACCGTGCCGGACGGCGTGGCGATTGACGATCCCGTCAGAATGTATCTGAAAGAAATTGGGCGCGTGCCGCTTTTAACTGCACAACAGGAAATTGAACTTGCAAAGCGCATGGAAAAAGGCGACGGCAGAGCGCAACGCGAATTGGCAGAGGCTAATTTACGCCTTGTTGTCAGCATTGCAAAGCGTTATGTCGGGCGCGGTATGATGTTTCTTGATTTGATTCAGGAAGGAAATTTGGGCTTGATTAAAGCCGTTGAAAAATTTGACTACAACAAAGGCTATAAATTTTCAACTTACGCCACATGGTGGATTCGTCAAGCGATAACCCGCGCCATTGCCGACCAAGCAAG
>CAJOGS010000074.1 GCA_905234045.1 uncultured Selenomonadaceae bacterium
ACCATTGAAGGGAGATTTTGTTTCTTTATCTGAACGATTCCAGCCATTTTATGAATGTTTGTTTGTTGATGCCGGTGAAGGTGTTTCGAGATTCTATAAATTTGTCAATGGTGTTAATGACAAAAAGAAAATTTTAAAAACTATTAGCCTGATGATGACAAATTGATGTAGAAAAAGTTTTGAGGTAAGAAAATGGCATTGACTAAATTTAAACTCGGCGATTTGATTGAACTTGTTGACGAAAGAAATTCTGAAGGGAAATATAGTTTTTCTGATGTAAGAGGAATGACAATCACCAAAGAAATAATTCCTACAAAAGCAGATGTTTCAAAAACAGACTTAAGCAATTTTATTATTGTAAATCTTGGAGAATTTATTTTTAATCCCAGAACGCACGGCAAAAAAATTGGTTTCGGATATAACAATACGGGAAATTCGTTCATTATCAGTTGGAATAACATTGCTTTTCGCATAAAAAAATCAATGTCGAATACTGTTTTGTCTGAATATTTATTTTTGCATTTTAATCGTTCCGAATGGGATCGGGAGGCTTGTTTTCATTCGTGGGGGAGTTCTACAGAAGTTTTCACTTGGGATTCATTATGTGGTATGGAATTTTACTTGCCGCCGCTTGAAATTCAGGAAAAATTTGTTGCTGTCTATAATTCAATGGTTGCCAATCAAAAAATCTATGAGAGCGGGCTTGAGGATTTGAAACTTGTTTGCGATGGTTACATTGATAAAATCAAACATACTGCAAAAAAAGTTCCGCTCGGCAATTTGATAACGGAAATTGATGATAGGAATGTTGACGGCAAGTATAAGGTTGCACACGGAATAAATGTAACAAAAAACTTTATGCCCACTGTAGCAAGTAGCGAAGATTTAAGGCGTTATAAAATTGTTCAAAAAAATAATTTTGTTTGTAGTCTTATGCGAGTTGGAAGAGATAGGATTATTCCTGTTGCTTTTCACGATACAGAGCCCCCATTAATTGTTTCACCTGCGTATGTTGTTTGGGGATTAAATTCAAGTGAAGTAACTCCGCAATATCTGTATATGTGGCTTTCAAGGGGTGAAACTGACCGACGCGCTGTTTTTATGAGTGACACAAGTATTAGAAGTGGTGTTGAGAAAAAAAGATTTTTTGAAATTGAAATCCCGATACCTGAAATGAAATATCAAAAATCAATAGTAGAAATATATGAAGTTTTGCAGACGCGCAAAAAAATTCTTGAACAACTCAAAATCCAGATAAAAAGAATTTGCCCGATTCTGATAAAAGGTTCGCTTGACGAAGGCGAAATGTGTTAAAATATAGTTAGAAATTTTCTTGAAACCGTGAAATTTTCGATTTAAGGGATGTTTACTTAATTTTGATATAAAACTACCCTAGACGGCTGAAAATCATTTCTAGGGGCATTTAAACGCAAATATGAGCCTGTTTTAGATTCGATAAAAGTTTTGGGAGGTGTAGAAAATGAACGCGAAGCCGAATTTAGAAAATATTTGTCGGCGAGTGGTGAACAGCTACAAAAAAGTTTACGGCGACAAAATACGAGCAATTTATTTGTATGGCAGCTATGCGCGTGGGGATTATAATGAGGATTCGGATATAGATTTTGCGGCAATAGTCGAAGGCGAAAGAATGGAATTGCAAAAGAAACGCCATCAGGTTTTGAGTGAAACGCTCCGAATGGATTTAGAGTATGACATTATCACTTCGCCAAAAGTTATACCTGAATCAGATTTTGAAAAATATGGAGAAGAATTGCCATACTACAGAAATATAAGGAGGGAGGGGAAAATTCTTGCGTGGTCTGACGAAATATCGGCTTGAAAGAACTGAAGAATTTCTTCAAGATGCAAAGTTTATGTTTGAAAATAAATCCTACAAGTCAGCAATTAACCGCTCGTACTACGCAATTTTTACGGCAGTGCGTTCATTGTTGGCAGAAGAAGAAAAAGACTTTAAAAAACATTCTGCAGTTATCAGTCATTTTCGCAAAAATTATGTTAAGACGGGAATTTTTGAAACAAAATTTTCGGATTATATTGGTGACGCCTTTGAAGTCAGAAACGATTGCGATTATGAGGATTTTTATATAGCGTCGAGGGAAGAGGCAGAGACTCAATATTTGCACGCAGTAGAATTTTATGAAGCAGTTAAAAGTTATTTGGAGAATTTAAAATGAGCAGTTACAAATTTGAACGCGGAAATTTCACTGAAAGTGAACTTGAAAAAGCAGTTGTTGAAATGTTTGTGCAAGAAGGCTATGAATATATTGACGGTGATAAAATTCAGAGTTCCAAAGATGTTTTGTTATTGGAAGACTTGAAAGAATTTATTTTGAATCGTTATGCTGAAGAAAATTTGAGTGAAACGGAATTGCAGAAAATCATAAATAAAATAAGTCTCATAAATTCCACGCCGCTTTATGTTGGAAATCGTGAGACTTTTTTTCTTGTCAACGAAGGATTCAACCTTTTGAGAGATGACATTTCAAAAATTGCGTTGCACATCGAGTATATAAATTTTGAAGAGCCTGAAAAAAATATTTTCAAAGTGGTAACACAATATACGGTACAAGGTGAAAGAACGCGCCGCCCTGATTTATTAATTTTTGTAAACGGTATACCTGTAGTGATTTTTGAGTTTAAGTCGGCGATTCGAGAAGATACGACGATTTACGACGCGTGGGAACAAATTCACAATCGCTACAGCCGAGATATACCGAGACTTTTAAAATATAATTTTTTGGCGGTAATTTCTGACGGAGCAAATACAAAAATTGGAAGTATTTTTACATCATACGAGAATTTTTATTCGTGGAAGAAGATAAAAGATTCTGAAAAAGTATCAAATGGCATAAGTTCATTGTTCACTTGTATAAAAGGCGCATTTGCGAAGGAAAGAATTTTGAAGATTTTGCGCGATTTTATATTTTATCCAGACACGGAGAATAAAGATTCTGCCATTGTCTGCCGATATCCTCAATTTTTCGCCGCAACAAAGATGTTTGCAAATATCAAAAAACATTTGCGCCCGCTTGGAGACGGCAAAGGCGGCACATATTTTGGTGCAACAGGTTGCGGGAAAACTTTTACAATGTTGTTTCTTGCGCGTCTTGTGACACAGAGGGACAACGAAATTTTTGAAAATCCAACCATAATAATTTTGACGGATCGGGAGGATTTGGACAGGCAAACTTCAAAACTTTTTGTAACAGCAAAAAAATTTTTGCACGAAAATGACGTGCGAAGCATTGAAAATCGTGAAGATTTACAAAATACGTTAAAAAATCGTCCGTCCGGCGGAATTTACATTATAACGATTCAAAAATTTTGTGAGAAAATCGGATTGCTTTCAGAGCGCACAAATATTATCTGCATTTCAGATGAAGCGCATCGAACTCAAACAAACATTGGCGCAAAATTGAAACGAACGGACGAAGGAATTTTTACAAGTTATGGATTTGCATATTATTTGCGTGAGAGTTTTCCAAATGCTACTTACTGCGGATTTACGGGAACGCCGATTGATGAAACAGTGGCAGTTTTTGGTGAAGTGGTTGACAGCTACACAATGAAAGAATCTTGCGAAGACGGAATAACGGTTAGAATTGTTTATGAGCCGCGCCTTGCAAGAGTAATTCTTTCAGATGAACAGGCAAAGGAAATAGAAAAATATTATCAGCAATGCGCGGAAGAAGGTTCAACGATTGAGCAGATAGAGGAAAGTAAACGCGCAATGAGTAAAATGACAGCGATTCTTTCCAATCCTGACAGAATCAAAAAACTTGTTACCGATATTGTGAATCACTACGAATTATTTTGTCGGGAAAAACCTGAAATTGTGCAAAAAGCTATGATAGTTTGTGCAGATAGAAAAATTGCATTTACTGTATTGAATGAAATTCTTTCAATTCGTCCAGATTGGGGAATTCCAAAGAAATCTGACAACGAA
The DNA here is from genome assembly GCA_905234045.1 of uncultured Selenomonadaceae bacterium. GTDB lineage: Bacteria > Bacillota > Negativicutes > Selenomonadales > Selenomonadaceae > Quinella. Next base: position 3,968 of record CAJOGS010000074.1, read on the forward strand.
GAAAATTTGCCCAAAGAGAAACTTGAAAAAATTCTTGCGTTACCGAAAATTAATCTTGTAGCGACTCAAGGGCAAAATGATGAGCCGGAACTTTTTAAAATTTGTGGTACGAAAGAATATAGGCAAAAACTCGCCGAACAATTTAAAAATAACGATTCAAATTTTAAAATTGCAATAGTGGTAGATATGTGGATAACTGGCTTTGATGTTCCGTCGCTTGCAGTTATGTACATTGATAAACCTCTGCAGAAACATACTTTGATACAAACGATTTCACGTGTAAACCGAATTTTTGATGGTAAAGATAAAGGTTTAATTGTAGACTACATTGGATTCAAAAATGATATGTTGGCGGCAGTCAAAAAATATGGAGACAAAAACGAAAATCCTGTAGATGAATTAAAAATTGCTTTAACGATTTTTAGGGAGCAAGTCAAATTTATTGAAAAATTGCTTAAAGGATTTAATTCAGAAAAATTTTATAATGGCACACCGCTTGAAAGATTAAATTGCTTAAATCAAGCAGTAGAATTTGTACAATATCAAAAGAATACTGAGCAATCTTTTATGAATATTTCAAAGAAATTAAAAGCCTCGTATTCGATTTGTTTTCCGTCTGGCGAACTCAAAAAAATTGAAATTGAGGAAGCGCAGTTTTTTCTTGCAATTCGTTCAATTATTTACAAGCAGACAAAAGGAAATGCACCCGACGCTGAAATTATGAATATTGCAGTTGAAAAAATGGTTCAAGATGCCATAAGTTGTACCGGCATTGAAAATATTATTGATACAAATAAATCCATAAATTTTTTCAGTGAAGATTTTACAAAAGAACTGGAAAAAGTGAAAATGCCCATAACAAAATTTAATGCTTTACTGAAATTGTTAAGAAAAACCGTAAGAGAGTACGAACGAGAAAACAAAGTAAAATCAGTTAAATTTGATAAGCTACTTCGCAGAGTAGTTGATGAATATAACAAACGCGATAATTTAATTTTCACAAGTGAAGTAGTCGAAAATTTTGTAAATGAACTTTCCGATAAACTTCTTGAAATTTTGAAGGATTTAGAAACTGAAAAAAATTCTTTTAGCACATTTGGAATCAGTGTAGCAGAAAAAGTTTTCTTTGATATTCTTGTGAAAGTTCGTGATGATCATAAATTTGAATATGCAGATGAAAAATGTTTAATTTTAGCAAAAGCAATAAAAGAACTTGTGGATGATAAATCAAAATTTGCCAACTGGACAAATCGAACAGATATAAAAAATCAGTTAAATATGGATTTAACCGTGCTACTTTACAAAAGTGGCTATCCGCCAGAATGGAAAAAAGAAATATTTGAAAAATTATTGGAACAAGTGAATTGAAAAAAATGCTGAGTTTTTAATCACACAAAAAAACACTTTTTAGAAAAAGCCCAAAAAATTGTGCGAAAATAGTGCAACAGGATTTTAAAAAATGTGATAAGATAGAAAAGAGGATTTGTTGAAAATGTTCATTTCCGCATTTCACTTCGTGAAACGCTAAAAATTGCAGATACTGACGCCATTCATAAGGAAAAAATAAGTACAAAAATTGCCATTCACTAACGTTCATTGAACCTGCGGTTGGCTGAAAAGAGGGGGAGGAAAAAATCGTGGCGATGTTTCATTTTAGATTAAAATCAGATAAAAAGCCGGACGGCACAAGAATTTCTGCTGTCCAACACGTTGATTACATACGCCACGAAGGCAATTTTGCTGAAGAACAAGAATGGGCAAAAAATAATAAATTCGTCGGTAATCATATTTCTTCCACCGACATAAAAGACGCTTGTAAAGGACAAGAGACACTTCTTTATAAGACTGATGATTTTGGCTCAATCCGTAATACGGAACAAGGAATAGAAGTAACTGAAAAAGCGTCTCCCACTACATTAGCCGTCGCTTTAATGCTTGCGTATGAAACGATGAATCATAAACCGCTTATTATTTCCGGCTCTACTCAATTTAAAAAATCAGTGATGGAAACGGCAATTTTAGCCAATCTTCCTATTTCTTTCGCCGATAAACTAATGCAAATCGAATTAAAACGTAGAAGGGAAAAAATAGAAAATGAACACAGAAACTTTATCGCCAAAGGCGGAACAATCAAAACAAAAAGCCCAATTTTCCAGCCCATTACTCCAAATGTTAGATCAAGAACAATCGCCGATGTTGCCAAAAAAGGACTCCGCTTGCCTACATTGTCAAAACTCAATCTGGTTCATTCAGAACCACAATCAACTGACGTGCTTTTGCAAACTGATGAATCTCGTAAGTTGGAGCAACTCGCAGAAAGAGTCAATAACAATGTGCGATGGGATTTTTCTGACCAATTTTTGAATCTTGCAAAACGGACTGCCCAACAAATTTTGAGCAATATCGAAACAAAATTAGACAACGTTTATGCAGAATCGCACGTGGAATATATATACAGAGAAAAAGCATATGAAAGAAGAGGGGGCTGTATTTTCCATTCCCACCATTTACCAAAATGGGCGAAAGAAGACCCAAAGAAATTTTTTAAAATGGCGGATAAATACGAGGGAGTAGGAAATCGTCGCTATATGGAAATTGAGTTTGCTTTACCAAATGAATTAAAAACGGTAGAACAGTATCGCCAAATTATAGACGCTTTTATAAAAAAACACCTTAAAGACCATTATTACGCTTACGCAATTCACGACAAAATTGGTGTAATGTCAAACGGACAACATCACCCTCACGTTCACATTATGTTTTCCGAACGCCTTATTGACGAAGTGGAAAAAAAGAAAGAACGCCCCGCTAAATATTTTTTCCTTTACCCTGCACGAAAGAAAAAAGACGGCAAAAAGCCGACTTTCGATGAAAAATATAAACGCGGCGCACCGAAAAATCGTAACTGGGCTGATAAGTCTTTTCTCTCCGTACTTCGTGCCGACTTCGCTAAAATTCAAAATGAAGTCTTGGCAAAAAATGGCTATTCAATTCGTGTAGACCACCGAACATTAAAAGCCCAAAAAGCGGAAGCGGAGAAAAATGGTGATACCTTCCTTGCCAGAATTTTAAATCGAATGCCGGAAGAATATATTGGTATTGTTTCTTGTCAAAATGGCGAAAATCCAAAGTTAGAACGCCTGAAAGAAATGCGAAAACTGCGAAACAAACACTTTGATTTTGTTTTAAAAACTGATTCCTTAACCAAAGAAATAGAAGAATTGGAGATAAAAGACGCCGTTTTAGCTTCCTCTATGAACGCTAAAAAAATTATGGAATCCGATGAATTTACCTCTCAAAATACCGATGAAATTCAAGAACTGAAAGAAAAAGTGAAATTTGCAGTGGAAGAAGTAAACCGCTAGAAACGCTCTATCATTTCTCAACACGATGCGGAAGAAAAAGCCAAACTTGAATATATGACGCCTTCAGAGCGTGAAGTATGGCATCAGTATTTTGAAACACTTGCACAGAAAAAGCAGTTAGAAAAATTTCTGCAAACGCTAAAAAAGCTAGACGAGAAACAAAGTGCCGCTATGCAAAATTATGAAGAAATAGTTACCGGAGTTAAATCTAAAATTTTTGCACTATTATCAACTGCCGCCATTCTTAAACCTTCCATTGAAGAAATAAATAGGAAATTGGAAACACCAGACTGTAAGAAAAATATTTTGCTAGTGACACATCAGGTTTTGCAAGAAAATACATTTGCGAGAAAAATGCTGAAAGTAGCAAGCGAAAATTTAGATCGTTCTGTTGAGAATCTTAAAAACGCTATTGTTGCTCATTCTCTTTCTGACCAAAATTATTTCAAAACGCGCGAAGTTTACGAAATAATTCGTCATCAATATTTCGGGTTGAAAAAGGAATACGAAAAAACACTGGATTTAAAATTCGACCTGCAAAGACGTGTTATTTCCAATTCCCGCGCTATTGCTATGGCTCAGAATATATTTGTACACGGCGATCTGAAAAAATTCCGCGCATCGCTCAAGCAATATAAAAAGGACGCGGAAAAATTCGCTAAAAATTTGGCAGCTTACAATCAACAAGAAAAGATGTTTAAAAGTAAGAAATGGACAACAGAAAATCAAGCTACTTTTTTACAAGAAAAATACGTGCTGACAAAGCAAAAAGCATTACTAG
>CAJOGS010000075.1 GCA_905234045.1 uncultured Selenomonadaceae bacterium
TTGTCAAAGAGCAAACGCTCCTATTCGTCGCCTTTGCAAGTACCAAAAAGAAAGACGCTTTTTGCGGTGCTGTTTTTTCGTCCGCGAAAAAAACGCACCGCCCTGCAAATGCGATGAATAAGAGCATTTGCTCGCACGTCCTGCGCGGTATCTTAGTTTTTCGCTCTCATCTAACAAAATTTAATTCGTTAGCAATTTCAATCAAATATTTTTAAAATCCGCAAAGTGCTGACGGTTTTTAGTGGGGTAGTTCGATAGCCAATAGCTGATAGCTAACCGCTACAACACTATCCAACTACTTTTGTTTCGGAAAAAAGAAAGTACTTTTAATTAGAAAAAAAATTTTAATTCTAAAAACAAAAAAAGTCCGCCACGAATGGCGAACTTTTGAAAAGATTTTTAAGCAGTAATTGCGTTTACTTTCAAAGTAAGTCTTGATTTTTTACGAGCAGCCGCATTTTTATGAATTGTATTGTTGGCGGCAGCTTGATCAATAGCTTTATAAGCAGCGGGCAAAAGTTTTTTAGCCTCGTCAGCGTCATTTTTCGCAATAGCGGCAACAACCAACTTTTGAGCTTTCTTCATACGTTCTTTTTCTGCGACGTTACGCGCATGGCGTTTAGCGTCAATTTTTATGCTTTTAACTGATGATTTAATATTAGGCAAGTTAAAATTCTCCTCTCAATGTTACTATTTAACGCAAGGAAGTTTAGCACAACTTATAAAAAATTGCAAGAAAAAATGATTTAAGTTGCAAAAAGTAAAATACGATATATTAAACGTAAATTAACAAATCAAGTAACGGACAAAGAAATTTAAGGTCAGAAAAATTGTAGCAATGACAAGGAGCGTCATAGAAATCTGACCCAATCGGTAACAAACCGAATAAACAAAAAGAAAGGTGATTTATTATGATGCGTTCCCTCTTTTCCGGCGTCTCGGGTTTGAAAAACCATCAAACTCGTATGGACGTTATCGGAAACAACATTTCAAATATTAATACGGTTGGTTTTAAATCCAGTCGTACAACTTTTTCAGATATGCTTTCGCAATCACAATCAGGACCTTCTTCACCTACTGCCAGTCTCGGCGGTATTAACGGCAAGCAAATTGGTCTTGGTTCTTCAGTTGCCAGTATTGATATGATTTTTACAGACGGTTCTGCACAAGCCACAGGAAAAAATACCGACCTTGCACTGAACGGCAACGCGCTTTTTGTTTTGAAAAACGGCGGCGCAAATTATTATTCTCGTGACGGCGCGTTTGAATTTGATACAAACGGTAACTACGTTTTGCCCGGCAGTGGTCTTTATGTTCAAGGCTGGAACGCTGTTAACGGCAATTTGAATACAAACGGCGCAACTGAAAATATCGTTATAAAAAGCGGTCAGACAATGCCCGGTACTCAAACTACAACCATTGATTATTCAGGCAATATCAACGCGGCTGATCCTACGATTGTTTCAATTACTTATACCAGCGGCGGCGGCACTGCTGATCCTACTTCCGTTCTTCAATACAAAACCGTTAAATCTATCGGCGTTCGTGACGCGCAAAATGTAACTTATGACGCCCGCACAATGACTATGGACGTTAAAGACACCAACGGCAACCAAATTGACGCAAGTAATTTTGTGAACGGCGAAACTTACGCTACAACCGGTTTGAACGCAGAAAAAATTGAAGGCGTAACCATCGGCAGAATTGATTATTCTTTAAATGAAACTATAAAAACTATTGACGGCGACAGATCTGTTACAGTCATTCTTTCAAACGGCACAAGCCAAACTTTTGACGGTATTGCGGCAGGTACAGAATACAAACTCGGCGCAACGCTTGCAGAGACTTCAGGTTACGACGCAGGGACAATGGAAGCCAGTTCAGATGCCACCATTGAAAAAGTCATCATAAGAGACGAATATAAAGCATATAACTATCCTCAAAGTGTATCTTACAATGCCGGCAACACGGTTAAAGTAAATTATACCGACGGCAGTGTTGAAACTATCAATAACGGCGCATTTTCTGTCAACGAAAAAGTTTTTAATACAGTTAATGTTGACGGCGTAAACGTTATTGCCGCTACGCTGACTTTGAGCGACGGCACTACCCGCAAAGTTACCAGCGGTTTCTATGAAAGAAATCACAGCGTGCCAATTACAACCGTTGTAACTGTTTATGACAGTGAAGGCGCGGCACACGCTGTAACCGTTCTTATCGACAAAGACAGAAACAGTAACGATGAACTTATGAATTCAGATGCAATGATGCTTGCGCGTGTTGTTGACGAAGACGGCAACAGAATTAACTATTCAACTTTGGAAAAATCCGAAGACGAAGAAGGCAATTTGAAATACAAATACACAATGGCAAACGGCGATTCAGATTTGGTAGATCCCGACCAAGTTACATGGGATAACCGTTGGCGCGTTTATATGGCTCCGGGGCAAGGTATGGCAGGGCCTACATATCATTTTACAATGGACGAAGAAGACGGCTCCCAAACTTCAGGATATTTGAATTGCATTATGGACGATTTGACAGGCAACCCTGCCGGCGGCGCACCTTCCTACATTTATTTCAATGAAGACGGCTCTTACAGTTCAGCCGCAACCGCCGGATCGTCTCTTTATTGCGTTTATTCAAATGGTAACGGTTCTTCACCGACAACCAATTCAATCGGCTTTGACGCTACAACGCAATATTCAGGTAATACAACTGTTTACGGCGTTTCAGACGGTAATGCTTACGGCGTTTTGCAAAAAATTCAAGTTGATGAAGCCGGTGTTATCACAGGCACTTATTCAAATGGTGTCGTTCGCAATGAAGCTCAAATCGCTGTTGCACAATTCACCAACAATGCAGGTCTTACAAAAACCGGCGTCAGCCTCTATCAAGAGTCCAACAACTCAGGTACTCCAAATATTAAAACTGTTCGCGGTCTCGGCGTTTCAATTACTCCTTCAGCTTTGGAAATGTCGAACGTCGATTTAGCTAACGAACTTGCAGACATGATTATCACTCAACGCGGTTTCCAATCCAATTCAAAGATTATTACTGTCGGCGATGAAATGCTTGAAACTATCGTCAACATGAAGAGATAATTTTTAAAAATTCATATAAAAAAATTGCCCGCCGAAACAGCGGGCTTTTTTAGTGTCTGTCATAATTTATTTGTAAACTTTTGCGTCTTGAATATTTTTTTATTGTGGCGTTTAGGTAAAATCTTTTTTTAGATATTTTTTATATTGAAATTGGTTTTAAAAGTCAGCTTGACATTTTTTGTTGAAATATGTTAAACTTCCCGCGTTGTATAAAGGCGTTCCGCTGGATTTTTTGCCATGAACGTCGTAGGAAGGATTTGAAATTTAATGAACATTATCGAAATTTTGGAAAAAGAACAACTCCGCAAAGACATTCCGCAATTTGGTCCCGGCGATACAGTTAAAGTGCATGCCAAAATCGTCGAAGGTAACCGCGAACGTATTCAGATTTTTGAAGGCGTTGTAATCGCTCGTCAAGGCAGCGGCGTCCGTGAAATGTTTACTGTTCGTCGTATTTCTTACGGCGTCGGCGTTGAAAGAATGTTCCCTGTACATTCTCCCCGCGTAGACAAAATTGAAGTCGTTCGTCGCGGTGCAGTTCGTCGTGCCAAACTTTACTATCTTCGTAAACTTACCGGTAAAGCTGCTCGTATCAAAGAGAAAAAAGCGAAATAATTTTATTGCTGAATACAAATTTAAAAGCGTTCGAGAAATTCTCGGACGCTTTTTTCAGTTTAAAAAATATTCATTAATCTGTGCGTTTGCGGAATAACGCGGACATTTTTTAATTTTTTCAAAGCTACTGATTGTAATTCTAAAATTTTTGGCGAAGAAATTGCCTTGACATTTTTTATCGGCGTTACAGGTTGAAGAATCAGCAAAATTTCCGGCGAAACTTCGGCTATTAAATTTATTGCCGCGTTAAATTCTTTGGGCGTTGTTTCATCTGAAATTACAATTTTTACATATAAATCTTTTTGCGCGGCAATTTCTAAAAATTTTCTGTGCTTATCAAAATAATTTCCTGCGACGCTCGGCAACTTTATATCCGCGCTTACAATGTCAACGTAATCAATAATTTTTTTAAGTTCGTTTGGAAGTGTGCCGTTAGTTTCAAGAAAAATTTTCAAGCCGCTGTTTTTAATCAGTTCGGCAACTTCTTGAATGAATTGCCAATTTAAAAGCGGCTCTCCGCCCGTAAAACTTACAGAATGTGTCGGCACTTCGTCATTAAAATAATGAATAATTTTGGCAACCTGCGCGGCGTCAAGGGGATTTTCTATCCGCTTAAAAATCATTGAACCGGCTGAAGTTTCGACGTTACAAAATTCTGCGCGTTTAAAATTTGTGTCGCAGTAGGCGCAGTTCAAATTACAATCAGCCATACGAATAAAAATCTGTCGGCAACCTACAAATTTGCCTTCGCCCTGTATTGATGAAAAAATCTCAATAAAATTAACCATTTTTACCTCCTTTAAATTTGTCAAGGTCTTGTAATAAAAAAATTTTCGTGTTATCATAATTGCGGAACAGGAATTATCTGGGGTGTACGAGTACTTAATTGAATGTTTAACCTACAATTTTTTAAGGGAATCTGATTTGTAGCGGCGGATGTAGAATCGCATTTCTCTAAGCAATGAACAAAAGTCGCGCTTAAGGTACCCACCTGCTTTACGCAGGTTTAAACATTTGAGGAGACGTCATTTTGGACGCTTGTTTCAGAAAAGGGGCTGTTGACTTCGGTCGGCAGTTCCTTTTTGCGTTGCGCGGCGGCTAGATGGCTAGAGGCTAGGGAATAGGGATTGTTGAATAATGTAAAAAGAATGTGCAATCTTTGCAAATTTTAGGAAACGGCGGTCAAGGACGACCACTAAAAGCCTTTTCTTTTGTTACTTTTCTTTGAGCGAGCAAAGAAAAAGTTCTTGAAATTAAAAAATCTCAGTAAAAAAGATTTTACCAACAGCACATAGCAATTAAAAAGTTCGTTAAATATAAAAAAATCCCCGAAAATCTGACAATCTGACACACTGACAATCTAGTCTATATCGAGTTTTTTATTTAACTCTTCAACTTCTTCAGGCTTGAAATCTGTGTGCATAGACTTCCAACGATTATGCAGCCAAAACCACTCTTCAGGATATTTTCTGATATGTTCTTCAGTCAAAGTTGCCAAATGTTGAGTCATTTTATAAATATCAGCGCGTTTGTCGTTGGTTTTTTCGACATACAAAGGCGGCTGAATTTCCAAAACGTGCGTACCGTCAGAATTTTTGTGCATAAACGCGGGAAAAATTGGCACGCCTTTAAATCGTGACATAGCCGCCGCGCCTGTTACATAATTTGTCGCACGATTAAAAAATTTCACAACTACGCCGTCATGTCTGCCAACGTCTTGATCCATTATCAAGCCGATAAAATGCCCTTCATCAAGCATTTGGTACATTTCTCGGACGCCTTGCCGATATGTTATGTGCATACCGATCATTGTGCGGTACTCATTCATAAATTTATCGGTACCGGCGGAGCGTTGCTTTTTCGCCACGCCTACAAGCGGGATTCCATTTTGTGCGAACGCGCCGCCCATAAGTTCCCAATTATCGCTGTGTGAAGTCGCAATAACCGCGCCGCGCCCGTTGCGTTCAGTCGAATTGATATAGTTTTGCAAATGTTCCAGCCCAATAATTTTTACATGGTCTTTCATTGTATCCTTCAGCACGGGGAACATCAGCACTTCAATAAAAATGGAGCCGAAATTTACCGCGCTGATTTTTGAAATTTTTTTTGCAGTTTCAATATCGACGCCCAAACATTTTTGAATATTTTCCTGCGCGAGGATTTTCCGCTTTTTCGGTATGAATATCCAAAGAAAATTTGCAAGCGCGTTTCCTAAAGACAGCGCAATTTTGAACGGCAACAGACAAATTATTTTGCTCAAAATTTTAAAAAATATGTAAGAAATTTTCGCCGCCTCCTTAAAACAAATAAAGCCCGAGAAAATCCCGGACTTTGTTTGAATTTATATCGCTAAATTATATTTGCAACTCGTAGACCGTCAATTAGTTTTGACCACGTGCAGGACGGTGTTTTGAGAAACAATCGCGGCAGTAAACCGGACGTTCGTTGCGCGGTTCAAAAGGAACTTCAGTTTCTTTTCCACAATCTGCGCAAACAACGGTAAACATTTGGCGATGTTCGCCACCGTCACGGTTACGACGACGTTTGTCACGGCAATCGCGGCAACGATTAGGTTCATTTTCAAAGCCTTTTTCAGCGTAGAATTCTTGTTCGCCTGCGCTGAAAATAAATTCCTTGCCGCAGTCCTTACATACGAGTGTTTTGTCTTCAAAAGCCATTAAAATAATCTCCTTACATACTAAAAAACTTCCATGCTCAAGTATGATAACCTAAGCCTGCGTATTATAACATAATTCAGAAAAAAATCAAGCCAGTTTGTACAGAAAGGTTATCAGATAAATTAAACGCAACGGGCGGCGATTTTTTTTATATTAAATTTATTTTTCTTTGCACGTTAAAGTAGTGTGGCAGTGTGATAGTTTTATAGTAAATTACTGACACACTAACATACTATCACACTACCGCACTATACAGCCGCCGAATACATTTTAAATAATTCTGCAACAATTTCAGATTCAGTTAAATCTGCGCGAAAACCATAAGCCGCCATAACTGCCGCGTCGTTTTCCAAATGCGCTTGCTTTAAATCTTCAGGCATTTCTTCGCCATACAAATATGCTAAATTTTTATCCGCGTATCTTGCACGAACTTTTAAAATTTTGTCGGCAGTCTTGCAAATCGCCGCCTTTTGTTCCGCCGTCGGTTCGCACCAAACAAAATTATTGTAAACTATATCTTTGCTGTAGCGGTAGTCAGATTTTAAACGCCCGCAAACTGTTTTTACCCACGCCATATGTACTGAACTGGTTAAAATTCCAAAATGATAAATTTCTGCGCCGGGTATAATATGCACTGCATTACTTGCAATTACATTTGGCGTCATAAATCCTATTGGAATGTATTTGCGATTTTCTGAAGAAGTACTTGGTATTAAAATATAATCTGTTTCAGGCTGTCTTATTTCGCCAAAAATATACGGTTTTAAAGATAATTTGCGCGTGGCGTCTCTTTTACTTGCTAATCTAAAATTTTTAACTTTTTCAACACGGTCGGCAACAAGCGGCATTTTATAAATTTCATCAAGCGGAACACCTGCAAGCCACAGGCAATATCTTTCTTTGCCTTTAATAAATTCATCTGCGCCAATGTATGGACGAATATATTTTTTTGCGGCGGGTTCATTTTTTATAAAATCTTCGTAATCTTTGGCTTCAATAATTAATTTTCCGTCGTCATTAGGCATACTGCCAAAATTCATTTCAGGAACATTACAAATAGAATCATTTCGACTTTCAATAAAAATATTTTCGCCATCATTTAAATAGGGGGAGATATTTTTGACTTCAGATTTTTTATCGCCGTCGAAAATAAATTTTTTAGTGAGATTGTGCGTGGCACTGAATCCTATAATAACGCAGTGAACCGCCGCCATATTTTCAGAATCACTAATCCATTTGAAAGTCCTGTAAGCAAAATCGAAATGAATTTTTTCAAAAAGCGGTTTCCAAAGAGTTGCAACGCTGTCACCTTGACAAATTGAATTTGTGGAAACAAAGGCGCAACGAATATTTGTCCCTTCGATAAAACCAGCCGCTTTTTTGTACCAACAACAAACATAATCAAGGTTGCCGAGATTTCTAAAACCTGCAAAAATTTGATTTAATTCAGCTTTTTTAACGGCGTCCATTAACCTTGCGCCGACAAAAGGCGGGTTGCCGATGATAAAAATTTGTTTGTCTTTGAATTTATCTTTAGGGAGAATATCATTCCAATCAACTTGAAGGGCGTTGGCGTTAAAAATTTGATTATATTTATTAAGCGGCAAGCCTGAATTTTTATAGCCCAAAATTGATTCTGTAGCTTGAAACATTTGATTTTCAGAAA